>JASBUW010000189.1 GCA_030147755.1 Parachlamydiaceae bacterium | reverse complement strand
CAAGGAATATAGCTCTACAAATACTTAAGGCTAAGCCGATAAAAGGGATGAGTTATCGAAGACAAATGAAGAAATGCTTTAGATCTGACAGTTATTTACGCGAACTCTTATTAGTAGGAAATTTTTGATGCGCTAGCCCTGGAAACTACTCAAGTCTGATTGTTAAATTGCGTAGTAACTACTCTGTTTTCGATTTAGTTAATTTTATTAACATAGAGAGCGTAATTAATTTCCTAATTTTTAAAGGAGGAATAATGAACTCTCTTACAGCAGTAGAATCTTTCAGTGTACGTTTAGCCACAGAAGAAGAAAAACAAGCCCATCAGCCAACCGGTTGGGCTTGGGCACGTCAAAAGATAGAAGCCAGTATGAATACGGCTTCACTTGCTCTTCAAGGCGGCGATTTGCTGCGTTTTTTTGGAAAGCCTATTCCAAAAGGAACGCCTTTTAAAATTCTTCGCACTTTAACGGGATGGAATTGGTATGTTTATGCCTCTCCAAACATGTTTCAGACAATTTCCAAAGAACATCGTCATGATCCCCAAAGTTTCTTTGCGAATGATATGGCCGCGCAAACGCTTTTAGATATTGGATCAGAAATTTTTGGGGAAGCATTACAACCTGAAGATACGATTTCCACTTGTACAAAAGAAAATAGCAAAAAATATCGGATGATGGTAGCTCGTCATTTGGGGTCAACTGAACTAAAAACACGTCTTCCTGAGATTAATTGTCTAGCAGGAAAAATTTTTGATGAGTGGGACAAGCAATCAGGTGAAGTGAATGTGACTGAAGCAAGCCAGAAATTTGTGTCGGCAGTCATCAACCGTTTTCTTTTAGCTCTTGATGAAGAAGACTCTCTGAGTGTTGCAAAAGCCATCGTTGCGGCTAATGGATATATGTTAGCCAAAGCAGCAGGAACTGCAAATAAGGAAGAGTTTGAAAAACATGCCACTGTTCTGCGTCATGCAATAGATAAAGCTTTAAAGAACGACACACCTTTCATTAGAGAATTGCAGCAACAAAATTTAACAGACATTCAGAAAAAAGTGTTAATTATCGTGGTCTATTTCACCAGTCTTGGCGGAACCATCTCTCAAATGGGAGGTCTCATGTGGTATCTTGCACAAAATTCACAATACCAAGATGAGCTTTTGGCAGAAATAAATGCTGTGGGAGACAACGCAAAGAAATATCCTTTTACAGATAAACTTGTGGATGAGAGTTTTCGCGTTCATCCTTCCACTTTGACTATCGATAGGCCTGTAGGCCAACCACTGATGGTGACCTATAATTATGAAGATATTCATCAAGAAGTTTATATCCCTGAAAAAGCGATTTTGACCTTCTTTCAACCATGGGCTGCAAGTCGATGCGACAATGCAAATCAGTTTAATCCTCATCGTCCTGATGGAGTCAACCTCTATCCTTTTGGTCATGGATTTCATAAATGTGTGGGACAATTCATTTCAGAGCAATTGATGGGAAGATTCACGAGAGAATTTACTAAACGTTTTATTTCAAGTACTCAACAAGCGGAGCTTCCTATTCAAGGCTATTTCAACTTAGAGCCAAAAAGCGACGTGATTCTTCAAGTTATTTCGCGAAATTAAAACAATAGTTAATGTTTTGTTGTAGTTGTAAGCTTGATATTTTGAAGTTTGGTTTTTTAATTTATTATTTTATTTAAGGTTTATTATGGATGTTGATGTTTGTTGTTTTTCTACTTATATTCCTTTTAATTCTTTAATTCCAAAAGAAGCATTAGTTTTAGCTAGTGTTTCTCAAAAGAAAATTATTGCGGTTGCTAGTTTCACTTTTGGATTAATTGCTGCTGGTTACCATTTTCGTCACCATTTTTTATGCAGCAAAGTTGAAGAGATTAAGAAAGAGAAGATAAAAGTCGAAAATGATTTGCCAGAAGTTCCTTTAATAGAGGAAGATATAGAGAAAGATGTAGTGGAAAATGAAGGTGTTAATGAAGATATTAAAGTTAATGTAACAAAAGAAGAGATAGGAATTGATGCTTTAAAAATCTACTGCATAAGAGAAGATAATCTTAATGAAGAAGAGCAAGATTTATTAAAAGCAATTAAAGAATTTATAAAACAAGATGATTTTAATAAAGATGAACAAGATTTAATAGAAATGATTAAAGGTTTTAGCGTCGATCCCTTGTAAAAGCTAATCAATGGGTGGGAGCAGAATAGTCAGAATTTTTTCTGTGTGCTTTAGGTAAACTTATTTGACCGCAAAGCACACAGAATAAAATTAGGTAAAGTTTAACGACTATGACGCTTCCAAATGACAACCTTATTTTGTTGTAGAGGAAGGGGAATATCGAGTAAAGGAGGAACGGGAAAACGGTTTAAAAATAGAAAGCTTAAAGCTGTTCCAGTTCCACCAAAGATGAGGTTATGGTTCACTGCTAACCCATTAGAAAACAATTCAAATGCACCTCCATTGGGATCAAACAGCGTCGCTTCTTTAGTCCAGCGTTTGTTGAGATGGTAAACTAGAATGGCTCCTTGTGCAATTTGTCCTTGAGGACCTGTATGGGTAGGATCAGCCACAAGCGCTGTTTTGCCTTGCAAAGCAACGTTAACTCCTGTTAACAGTGCATTGGGATCATCCGAAATAATTTTTTGTTGAAAAACGAGTTTAGCTCCGCAACCACAATGAGAATTTTCTAGTTTAAATAAGTAAGCGGCACCTTTAACGGTAGGGGTGCCTAAATTTTCAAAAGGCGATCCAATCAATGCCCATTTGCCATCAAAAGCGATAGAGGCACCAAAATTATCGCCTATTAATACATTTCCTCCTAGGATAGGTACGAATAAGGGAAGGGTACTGGTTTGATCTCCGCGTATTTTCTGTAGAAAATGCCATTGACCTTCATGAAAACGATATAAATAGACGCTTGAGTTAGTATTTAAGTGAGCTTCCGTAAAAATGTCTGAATTGCTAATTAAAGCGAATTTTTTGTTTATTTTCACCACTCCTCCAAAAGTATCGTTAGCTGCAACACCATCTGGATTATAGAGTGTTTGAATGAGTTTCCATTGATTATGCTTATGCTTAAAAGCAAAAACCACTCCGGAATTGATCAGCGGATTGCCACTGCTATCAATATTCAGCTGAGCGCCTGCTCCTACCAGTAGCAATTCATTTTTAGGATCTAAATCAAAACTCAATCCAAAGGCTGCACCTTGCTCAATAAGGGGAATAGGTCCAACAATCGGTTGCGTAAGAGCTCCTGGATCGGCCACCGTTAAATTTTCTAAACCGGGAGTAAAGCGATCGATGGCTTGATAAAAGACATATTGATCGCTATGTTTATCTCGACGATAAATTTGTATCGATCCCGTAAAATTTTGGTTAGCGGCCGTGTCATTAGGAATAGGGCCAATGGGTGTGCCAATACCCGAAATAAATAACCAGTCGTCTAAAGCTTTAATAGTAAGTGCACTAAAATGATCGAGCATACCGTTAGTGATAAGGATTTGCGTATTTATCCATTGATCTCCCGCTTTTTTGTAGACATAGACGGCTCCTTCTGAAACTTTAGTAGGATCAGGCCGTGCAAGTGGCGCTCCGACAAATAAGTAGTCATCATGAAAATAGATCACCTGTCCATAGTCATCCTGAAGTGTAGGAGAACCTGGTATGAGAGGAGTTAAAGTGGCAATGGGTTCAAAAGTAGCTGCTTGTCCACTCAAGGGACTACCGAGTAATCCTAAGACTGAAAGAAGTAAAAATAGTTTTTTCATGTGCTTTTCCTTCGTATTGATGAAGAGTTTATTCTTCAAAATGTGTTCTATCTATTTTTCTCTAAGTTGAGAGTCTCATAACAAGGTTTGCTGCAAATATAATCTCGAACAGCAATTTGCTCATTAAAGTTAATGAGATGGTCGTTTAAGGGGTTTTCCATATTGTAAACATATAAGATATCAGGAACAAAACGAACTTTATATCCTGCCATTTCTAGCATAGGATACATGAGCGCACGATCCCACGTTACACGAAAATATGCGCCTGTCGCATCGCGCAAATCGGCATCTTTGATTTCTCTAAATAAACGAAATTTAAATGTTTTTAAATGACTAAATGTATGGAAAATGGTGCGGTAAAGTTTTTGTTCGATGACTTCTTTTGAAATATCATGATTCATCATAAGTTGTTCTTCAGGATACGTCATGAAGCTTCCCCATGTTACATAGACATCTTCTTCTGTGTAAATTTGATTCAATTTAGCCAATACATCCGGACCTGCCAACCAGTCATCCCCATCTATGACAATAATAACATCTTCATCTTGGCAGTTAAAGGCATGGATGGCTTCTGCTATGCCTGCCAGCGCGCCTACATTTGTCTGATGAAAAATGGATTTCCATTGATTGCGTGTGCAAAAATCCGCAATGATTTCTCGTTGCTCAGGAAAAGAGGAAGCATCGTCTATCACGCAGACAGCATAGTTTGGATAAGTTTGCTCTTGAATAGATAGGAGCGTTTTGGGTAGATATTTTATACTGTTGAAAGAGGGAACAATGATTTTAAATTGACCTTTCATGCTGTGAACCTTCAAAATTAAAAGAAAAATTCTGCACATCCTGTTAAATATTAAAATAACAAGATAGGCAGGATCGCAAGCGGCAGGATGGGTAGATAAGTGATTTGTAAAGAATCGGTAATGAAAACACCGTGCCCATCTTGCTTGATTTATCCTATTTGTTGTTGCCCGGTCCTGGCCAAGTCCAAGTGCGAATCTCAGGCATATCCTCACCATATTGAGTGATATAATGTTTGTGATCAATTAATCGGTCTCGTATCGCTTGTTTTGCATAAGCTGCGACTTCGCCAAGTTTGGGAACGCGGTCAATGACATCTGCCGCTAGATGGAAGCGATCCAAATCATTCATCACTAAAATATCAAAAGGTGTCGTTGTCGTTCCTTCCTCTTTATATCCTCTGACATGCAAGTTTTGGTGATTAGTGCGACGATACATCAAGCGATGGATAAGCCAAGGATAGCCATGGTAAGCAAAGATAATGGGTTTATCTTTAGTGAATAGAACATCGAAGTCTTTATCAGATAATCCATGCGGATGCGCTTCCTTGGGTTGAAGAGTCATAAGATCTACAATATTTATCACTCTGATTTTCAAATCCGGAGCATGTTGCCGCAAAAGATCGACTGCAGCCAGTGTTTCCATTGTGGGAACATCCCCGCAACATGCCATCACTACATCAGGCTCAGAACCGTGATCATTGCTGGCCCACTCCCAGATGCCAATACCTGCCGTGCAGTGTTTAATGGCTTGATCCATGTCGAGCCATTGAGGTTGGGGCTGTTTACCGGCGACAATGACGTTAATGTAGTTGCGGCTGCGCAAACAATGATTGGTAACGGATAAGAGTGTGTTGGCATCCGGAGGAAAATAAACTCTAATGATATCTGCCTTCTTATTGACGACGTGATCGATAAATCCCGGATCTTGATGACTAAAACCATTATGATCTTGTCGCCACACATGGGATGACAACAGGTAATTAAGCGAAGCAATTGGTCTTCGCCAGGGAATACTTTTGCGAGTCACTTTAAGCCATTTCGCATGCTGATTGAACATGGAATCGACGATATGGATGAAGGCTTCATAAGAAGTGAATAATCCATGACGACCTGTAAGAAGATAGCCTTCCAACCAACCTTGGCACGTATGTTCACTTAAAATTTCCATCACGCGTCCATCAGGAGAAAGATGATCATCCTCCGGTATGGTGGGCTCTAGCCAAGTACGATTGGTCACTTCAAAAAGATGGGATAGTCGATTAGAGGCAATTTCGTCCGGACCCATCACGCGGAAATTTGCATGATCAAGATTGCGTTTCATGACATCGCGTAGGAACGCTCCTACTACGCGTGTAGATTCTTCACTGACTTGTCCGGGGGAAGGAACATCCAGCGCATAGTCTTTGAAATCAGGCATTTTTAGATCTTTCAGCAGCAGGCCGCCATTTGCGTGTGGATTATCGCCCATGCGTCTCGTTCCTTTGGGAGCTAAGGCAGCAATGTCAGGAAAAAACCGACCTGTTTCATCAAATAATTCTGCGGGTTTATAACTTTTCAGCCAATGCTCAAGTAGCTTAATATGTTCATTATCCATTTTAGCAAAAGGGACCTGATGCGAACGCCAAAAATCTTCGGTCTTGAGACCATCTACTTTTTTGGGACCTGTCCAACCTTTGGGGGATCTTAAAATTAAGAGTGGCCATTGGGGGCGTTCAAGATTGCCCTCCAAACGTGCTTTCTTTTGGATTAACTGAATGTCTGCCAAAATCTTTTCTAAAGTGGCCGCCATGAGCTGATGCATTTCTTCCGGTTCAGAACCTTCTACAAAGTAAGGTTTGTAACCATAGCCCATAAATAAGTGCTCTAATTCTTTGTGTTTTAATCTTGATAAAATCGTGGGATTAGCAATCTTGTAGCCATTCAGATGTAAAATGGGAAGTACGGCACCATCTTGAGCAGGATTAAGAAATTTATTAGAATGCCAAGCCGCTGCTAAGGGACCTGTCTCAGCTTCTCCATCTCCTACCACGCACGCTGCAATTAAATTAGGATTATCGAAAACAGCGCCATAAGCGTGAGAGACAGCATATCCTAGCTCGCCGCCTTCGTGAATGGAGCCGGGCGTTTCAGGTGCGACATGACTTGGAATTCCACCTGGAAATGAAAACTGCTTAAATAGTTTTTTCATTCCCTCTTCGTCTTGCGTAATATGGGGATAATATTCGCTATATGTCCCTTCCAAATAGGTGTTGGCGACCAATCCGGGTCCGCCATGTCCGGGACCTGCAATATAGATCATGTTCAGATCATGTTTTTTAATCAGTCGATTGAGATGCACATAAATGAAATTCAATCCGGGAGTGGTTCCCCAATGCCCAAGTAAGCGTGGTTTAATATGCTCTCTTTTTAAAGGTTTTTTCAGAAGAGGATTATCTAGTAAATAGATCTGTCCCACCGACAAATAATTGGCGGCTCGCCAATACGCATGCATGAGTTTTAATTCTTGTGCGGATAAAGAAGCTTCTTTTCTTTTTGTAGATTTGATTGTCATGTCATCTCCATTCATACTAGGGCAGCTAAAGATATAATCTAGGTTAGTGTTGAGTCTTCAGATTTTGCAGAAATAGTCAAGGAATTTCTATAACTATGACCTGCTAAAAGAAAAGCAAGATTTACCTATTAAGCTTTTTAAGGTCGCTTGAACCAGCATGAATGGACCAAATGGACCTGATGGACCTTATAGACCTGATGGACAAAACGAATAAACTCTATTTTAACAACCAGCTTTAGCTATTTCCGGTACGTCATACACTTTATGTCCATCAGGTCCATTTGGTCCATTCATGCTGGTTCAAGCGACCTTAAAAAGCTTAATAGGTAAATCTTGCTTTTCTTTTCTTCGCGCCTCTTGCGCCTCTGCGTTGTACTTTGGCGACTATTTAATAATGACCGAAAAATTCAAACTTTTTTTAAAATTAAAAAACTCTTTATTTTGTCTTAATAGCTATCAGGCATATATCTCCTCAAAAGCAAAAAGTTCGATTTGACAACTTTTTTATTTTTATGAGAATTTAAATAGAATTAATAAAATTTTTAATTTTATTAAAACGTTAATTTTTTTGATAATTATTGTTGTTGAATTAATTGTATAAAATGATACAATGTTCTTTTGTTTGAATTAAGTGTGAGTTTTAAACCTTTTTAAATTGGAGTTTATTATGAGTTCTATATTTGTACGTCCTCTTTTGACAGCACTTTGCACAGTTTTCTTATGCGTGGGTAGTGGAACCGTGAGAGCAGAAGACGAAGCGAAGATTCTTCCTGTAGAAGAGAATGTAGAAGAAAATGTCAATGCAGAAGATTTTGCAGGTACTTTATTTTGGGGATCGCCTCAAGCAGATGCACCTTATCTTTATCGCATTCACAATGATGCCTATCAGCATTTATTTGCATTTTCTAATATGGGTGATACGGTGACTTTGCATGATGGTTCATTATGGGATATCCATCCTGCTTATGGCTCAACTGTACTAGGATGGGTACAAAGTGATGAAATTTTTGTAAAGCCTAATACATCTTGGTTCTCTTCTTATCGTTATGTTTTGCATAACCGCACTTTAGATCAGACAGTATATGCTAACTTGAAGCCTATTCCTTTGAATAGTAACACACTTTATATTGTCAACATTGAGCCTTATAATCGTTTAGTGCAGTTAAGTGATAACACGATTTGGCAGGTTAACTTTAATGATTATAACTTTCCTTATTGGCAAATTGGACAGCGTGTGGTTGTAGGCGTAAACAGTAAATGGCAGACAGCTCCACTTCCTCATATTTTGATTAATGCAGATTTATATAAAGAATCTTATAGCCAAGCTGATTTTTACGGCTATCCAGTTGGATACGGTTACTAAAATACATGTAGCGTAGACTTTAGTCTGCGCTACAAAGAATAAAAAGAGATAGTTTAAAATATTAAAAATTGTTTTTCTAAGGAGTTCCTATGCAGCGTACGCCAACACCTACCGTACCCGGTCAACCCGCGTCACTTTATCCGGATCTGACAAATTATCAGCCTAGTCCACCCGTTGTCCCTTTGCATTCAACTGTAAATAATGTTCAACAAGCTGCGGCAACAGGTATTTGTCCAATACTTTTACCACAGCCTACACCACCTTCTCGTGCATACACAAAAGGGTTTCCAATAGTTCATACGACTTCAGCACAACCTTTACCACCTCCTCAGTATCCTACTGTAGTGCCAGGACCTACTACGCATCATTATAAGCAAGTTCCGCCGCCTCCGTTTCCTACTGTGCAAAAAGCACCTGCGAATCCACCGGTTGTGCAGTTGTACGAAGCACCACAGACACGTGGTTCATCTTTTCCGGCTGTGCAAAGAGCGCCAGCCCAACAACCTAAAGCGCCTCCTCCTGGTACAGTTTTATATGAAGCGCCAAAAGATAGATATTTTCATTAATTAATAAGGAGTTATTTTTATGGTTAATCTTCATGCTAATGCACCTGCAGTGGGGCATGTTCAGCACAGACAAGGTGGCCCATCGATTATATGGGATACAATTATTGCAACTGTAGCCAGCGTATTTTCTTTAGTCATGGCATCCTCAGTTGAGAGAGAATCTCCGGAGTTGGCAGCTGCTTTACGTTTTGTGCCAGCGGCAGCTGGTTTAATTTGGATCGTACGTCGTTGTTTAGGAGGTCCTCAACAACAACACGGACATTATCAGCAGCCTGTTCCTGTGGCTCCTGTTCAACGTGGTTGGAGATGGATCCCACAATTTAATGGATATAATCCCGGAAATTGGTGGAACAATCCTGCGCCTCAACAACATGTTTACCATCACCACCAGCCTCATCATGTACCGGCACCTCAACCTAATCCTTATTTTCCGCCTGCGCAGCATGCTCCGGCTCAGCCGCCAGCTGTTTTGCACGTCGCTCCGCAAACACGTAACAATTTTCCGGCTGCACAAAGAGCGCCTGCAAATCCGGTCAATCTTCCGCCACCCGTACAACATTACCATGCACCGCAACCACAACTTTATGCTGCGCCAAAGCCACCGTTTCCCGCTGCACAAAAAACGCCTGCAAATCCGGTTAATCTTCCGCCGCCCGTACAACATCGCCATGCACCACAACCGCAACTTCATGCTGCGCCACAGCCACTACCGTTTCCCGCTGCACAAAGAGCGCCTGCTCAGTCACCAGCATTTCCATCAGTAAATAGAGCACCTGCACAGGGTGGAAATATGCATGCCGCTCCAGTATCGCGTATGGTTCAAGCACCAGCAACGCGTTCATGATTGTTTTTCATGTCCCCCTAAGGGGGACATGATTTTGAATAAATTCTTTAATATTAGAAGTTTTTCACAGCACGATCACGCTGATAATGACGCTCAATTCCATTGGCGACTTCTTCGGGATCATCGGTAATATGGAATATGCTTAAATCAGATTCAGAAATGCAACCATGCGCTAGCATCGTCTCTTCTACCCATTTCAACATTTCCACCCAATAAGCTTTTCCCATTAAATAAATCGGAAAGGGTTTAATTTTTTTCGTTTGAATGAGCGTTAAAGCCTCGAATAGCTCATCTAATGTCCCAAATCCACCTGGTAGAAAGACATAGCCTTGTGCATAGCGAATAAACATGACTTTACGCACAAAAAAGTAACGAAAATTGAGGCGATATTTGGGATCAATAAAGCGATTAGAATCTGTTTCAAAGGGAAGATCAACGGCAAGTCCGCAAGAAGGACCACGTGCTTCTTGCGCACCTCTATTAGCGGCTTCCATGATTCCGGGTCCGCCCCCTGTAATAATGGCGAATCCTTTGCCTGTAATTTGACGAGCGACTTCTACAGCCAATTTGTAATAAATGGAATCTTCGGGAAAGCGCGCAGAACCAAAAATAGAAACAGAAGGACCTAAATTTGTCATGGTTTCAAAACCGTCTACAAATTCAGATACAATACGAAATACACGCCATGAATCGTGAGTAAAAGCATTTCTATCATCGTGCATTTCATCAAATTGGATCATAAATTCTCGCTAAATGTGGAGTTATGCAAGAAATTTAGACCATACGTGCTTCGCTAAAAACGTGCAAGGTTTTATACACAAACAACTTCAAAAAACCGATTTTTGAAGTTGTTTGTGTATAACTCACCTACTGTGAGTTTCTAAGCTTCAGTTTGCGTTTGTTTTTGAAAGAGGCGAGAAAAAATGTGTTCTGCACGCGTCATTTTATTGCGTTTATTGGGATTGCCATTCGCGACTTCATGTAAATTTTCAATCGCAATAAAAGCGCTTTGATCTTCGCGTAAAATGAGATCCTTAAGCTCAGCGAGTTGAAGACGTTCAGCAATCACATATAAGATTTCACGTTCGTCACCTGAAAATCCACCGCGGCCATACATAATAGTTAAGCCCAAACCCAGCTCATGAATGATCGCATCTGCAATGGCTTTAGACTTTGAAGAAATAATCAAGACTGATTTTGTTTCATCTAGACCCACAATGACGGAATCCATGATCTTGATGACAACAATGTAAGTAATTAAAGACATCAAAGGGGGGTGCCAATCTTGAAAGACAAACCCGGCAGCACCAAAAACGAAAATATTGAAAAAGAGTACCACTTGTCCCACTGTGAAACCGGTGCGCCGATTGATAATAATCCCCAAAATCTCTGTGCCATCCAAGCAGCCGCCTTCTCGAATAATGAGGCCTAATCCAATCCCTAAGAGGGCTCCGCCAATGACCACAACTTCTAAACTTTCTCCATGAAACTCAAGTGACATAAAGTTAGAAATAAAAACCATAGACCCAGAAAAAATGATATTGGCCACTAACATGTGAATGACAAAAAATTTTCCGATCGAGCGATAAGCCAAAATCAAAAAGGGAAGGTTAAATAAAATAAGAAAATAAGGGATTGCACCTTTCCCTAATACACTTCCAAAAATCATCGCGACGCCCACTATGCCACCGTCAATGAGGTTATTAGGAATAAAAAAAACTTCTAAAGCAAAAGCAGCTAAAAAAGCTCCAAATGACATCCAAAAATAGGATAAGATTTGAGAGAATAAAGGGCGTTTTGCCGGGTGTGAAGCATGCATAGCGACATCCACTAATAAAATTTAACTCATCTAACAACAGCTATTAAGAGGGGAAAGTCACGATCATTACAAATATATAGAGACAAGAAATGCTATTATAAAAGGACGCGGGAGACGGGGCTCGAACCCGCAACTTCCGGCGTGACAAGCCGGTGCTCTAACCAATTGAACTACTCCCGCATATTTTGCAATTAATTGGGCGCAACAGGACTCGAACCTATGACCGCCTGTGTGTAAGACAGGAGCTCTACCAACTGAGCTATACGCCCTTGCAAAATAAGCCTATACTTTAGCGAGATGGCGCTTTTAGAGCAAGTGATTTTTCTGAAAAAGAAGGAAAATTTTTAGATATCAGAATTTCAAATGTTTATATAAAATAAGCGACAAGTGAGACGCATTTTTAAAAATATTTTTGAGAAAAGTTCATGAGAATACCGCATTTAAAATTAGGATTGAGCATTTTGCTGTTTGCCTTGCTCTTGACTGGTTGTGGACCACGTTCTCAAGAAGATTTTCGGGAAGAAGGAGAGGGTCTCACGCGTTCGTTAATTCAAGAGTTGCAATCCATTCATACGCGCGAACAGCTCCTCATGGCTTCTAGCCGCTTGCAGCGGCTGTTTGATCAATTAGTGAGCTTGATGATCGCAGCAGAGGAATTTCATGCGCTGCATCCAGAGCAAGATAAAGGGGAACTCACGCCACGCAATCATGACTTAAGCGATCAGTTGCGCATGGAGTTAAATCGCCTTTATCGTTTGGAGGGCGGACGTCAAATGATTGAAAAATGCCAGGAAAATGCTTTGCATCGATTGGATGCGTGCGAAAAAAAACGGATCAAGCAAATTGAAAACCAGCGAGATAAGCGCTAACTACAATTTTAAATGCATGCCCTGTGCATCTTCTTCTTGCTTAATATCCAATTAAAATATTTATTATTAGTGGGCGCGGTTAACAAATCGTTTGTTAATTGAAGTTCAGGGCATGCCTTAAAATGGCTAATGATTTAGGTCGTTAGCCATTTTAAGGCATGCTTCAATCGACATCTTATGAAAAAGGAGATTATGATGCGATATGATAAATTCAAAGAACTACTAAGTTTTATAGTATTTAGTTTTTTAGTTTTATGGAAAGGCGCGAGCTTTGCTGATCCATCAGGAATACTCATTCCTTTTTATATTTATCCTACTTCAACGGCAATTCAGCCTTTATTAGATGCTAAAACCAATTATCCTAACGTGCCCATGCGTGTTGTTATGAATCCGGATTCCGGTGTAGGACTTTTACCTGATCCTGTCTATGTTGATGCCATAGCTGCTTTACAGCAAGCGGGTATTGAAGTTGCAGGGTACGTGTATACAGACTATAATAATCGACTGATTGCAGACGTTGAAGCTGAGATAACATTATGGCAAACGTGGTATAATCCGGATGGGATTTTCTTAGATGCAATGGGAACCTCAACCCTTTATTATCAAACTCTAGAGATTTTTGCAGACACACTGGGAATAGGTTTTTTAGTGGGTAATCCGGCATCAAATGTGGATACAGGTTTTGCTAGTATTGTCGATACGGTTGTGTTAGCAAATAGCGATACTTTGCCTAATTTAAATGATTATGCAAATTGGAAAAGTGCAGGTTTACCCAAAACGAATGTTGGAATGATTGTTTACGATATTTCTGTTTTTCCTTTAGATTGGATTTATCAAGCCAGAGAATTTATAGGCTGGTTTTACGTCACAGACCAAGGTGGTATGGATCCTTGGGGTGCTTTACCCACTTATTTTGATCAATTAATGGACGTACTTAACACGACACATCCGGGATTACTGCTTCCTTTCTATATTTATCCTACTGCAACGGCAATTCAGCCTTTATTAGATGCAAAAAGCAATTATCCTAATGTGCCTTTACGCGTGATTATGAATCCTAATTCTGGTCCTGGTAGTTCTAAAAATACAGACTATGTCAATGCGATAGCGACGTTACAGCAAGCGGGTATTTCTATTTTAGGATATGTGCATACCAATTATGGAAATCGTAATAAAACCACTGTCAAAAATGAAATTAATAAATGGAACAATTGGTATAAGCCCGATGGCATTTTCTTAGATGAGATGGGACTTAAACATGCTTATTACCAAGAAATTACAGCCTATGCAAAAGGTTTGGGCATTCAATATGTCGTGGGCAATCCAGGTACTAATATTGATGTAAGTGCAGGCAATGATGTAGATAGCCTCGTTCTGTATGAAGACTCTTCTTTACCTACGCTCTCCACTTTTCAAAATTGGTATAATGTGTATAGTCCCTATCACATGGGCTTCTTGGCTTATGAAATTACGCCTATGCCCAATACTTTTATCTCACAAGCTTCTCAATATTTTGGATGGATTTACATCACAGATGATGGAGCAGATGGTAATCCGTGGGATGAATTAGCGACGTATTTTTCTAGCTTTGTGGCTTTATTAGAGACGCTCTAAATGAGCTAATATAATTCTTTCTCTGTGCTCTCTGTGTATTCTGTGGTAAATGAATAAAAATAACCACAGAGAACACAGAGAGCACAGAGGAGTTTTTTAATGATGCACATCTAAGTAAGCGCGTTTATTTACAACCGCTTCAAAATGTTCACGAAAATTTTCTACATGATGGTGATGGGTTAAATCTCCAATATGAATAGGAACAGCCGTCGCATAGCCTTCATTTAAACACTTGATATCACTATTTTCCTCTTCGTCGAATTGGACAAGTCGGGCGCCTAGCCAATAGTAGGACTTTTGTTCTACCGGATGTTCGCGCTGCTCTAAGCTTTCACCCCAGAATTCTTTACCTTGTCGTGTCAAGCGAATGCCACGAAAAACTTCTTTCATGTTTTTAGGAAAATTCACATTTAGGAATGTCCCCACTGGCAAAGGATGATCTAAAACGTACTGCATAATCAGGGGAATATGGCTTTCAATGGAGACATAATCTGGATTAGAGTAGTCACTTGTTGAAAAAGCAATACCGGGGATATTGTGCAAGGTCCCTTCTACTACGGCTGCTGCTGTCCCACTATACAAAACATTACGACCTGCATTGGATCCACGATTGATTCCTGAAACGATCAAGTCAGGATTTTTAGGTAAAATCGCATTTAAAGCCAATTTCACACAATCAGCGGGAGTGCCATTGACTGACCATACTTTTGCATCAACTAAAGGCCATTCAATCTTTCCAATATGTAAAGGGCTGCGAATAGTAATCGATAAGCTGACGGCCGATTGTTCGCTAGCAGGTGCAACCACCACTACATCCGCTAGAGGATCAAGTGCTTGCCATAAGTGTTTAATGCCCGGAGCATAAACACCATCATCATTTGTAATTAAAATAAAGGGGCGTTGTGTCATGTCACTATCCTTTAGCACCTGTCTTAAAATAAGTAATTAAAGCATGTATGATAAATGGTTGGAACTTATTTTAGCAAACAGCATCTTATGCTTCCTGGAATGGTTCTATCCAAATAACTGCTTGGAAGGTATTTGCTAGTCGTTGTCCTAATAAATTATCAAAAATGACAATAGCAGAAAAATCAGGTTTTGAAGCTGCGATCAAATATTGGTACAAGAGATTTTGCAACAAAAGGTATGAGAGCGAAAAAACAAGTTTTGAAGTTGCTAGAGTATAAAAAAAGCCTACTAGTTCTTAACTAGTAGGCTAAAGAATATATTGGAAAGCTACTTTCTAATGTTTTTTAGATATAGTTTTGTTAGCTATCTCTAATGGATTTTGTTGTTGGTGTCGTTGTACAGCAATTCTGGCTGATCTACGCAACCCAGTATGCTCCCTCTGATAGTCTACCTGAATTTGGAACATCTGCACTGTTGCATTCTGGACAATTGCGGCAGTGTTTTTTCTAAATTTTTTTAATTCTGCCTGTTTCCATGCTTCCAATATTGGTGATGAAGCTACTGGTATAGGCCTATTATTGGTAGGTTGCATATAAAACTCCATAATTTAATAATTAAATTAATTTACTGCTTACTTTGTCAAATTAAAAATTAGATTAATTTGTCGATTCAGTCTAGTAATTAACTGATTTTATAGTCAATAAAAATTATTTATTTAATCTTTTTATTTGTTTGCTAATTTTTTTTATTGCATTTTGCATTGGTTTGCTTTTGCTTATAGTTTGATCAATTACTTTCGAGATAAATTATATTGAGCATTCCTTTGATATCTAAATCCTAAATGATAATCTTTGTTTCTTTATTCTTAAGTTAGCAAAGTATGGATATAGAAAATCTTATAATATCTATCTTTAATCGCTTATTTCTTCGTTATCACGATTTCTTCTGGATTTATGTCATACCAGACAAGTCTATTTTGCTTTAAGGCAGTCTCTACGATTTCCGGATCATTTTTAAGACTTTCGTGTGCATATTGAAGAGCACATCCATTTTGTTGAACAGCTGCTAACACAACGTCTTTATCTTGTTGAAAGCTTGCATTTGCATGTTCAAGAGCTTTTCCATTTTGCTGAACGGCTGCTAACACAACGTCTTTATCTTTTTGAAGGTGTTCACCTGCAAATTGAAGAGCCTCTCCTTCTTGCATAATAGCTGCTATGGTCATCTCTCTATCTTTTTTCAAGCTTGCATCTGCATATTGGAAAGCCCATCCATTTTGCCTAACAGCTGCGAAGACAACGTCTCTATCTTTTTTCAGGCTTGCATCTGCATGTTTAAGAGCCCATCCATCTTGCTGAACAGCAGCTAAGACAACGTCTCTATCTTTTTTCGAGCTTGCATCTGCATATTGAAGAGCCCATCCACATTGCCTAACAGCTGCTAAGACAACGTCTTTATCTTTTTTCAAGCTTTCATCTGCATATTGAAGAGCCCATCCATCTTCCTGAACAGCTGCTAAGACAATTTCTTTATCTTTTTGAAGGCTTGCATCTGCAAATTGAAGAGCCCATTCACTTTGCTGAACAGCTGCTAAGACAACCTCTCTATCTTCTTTCAGGCTTGCATCTGCATAGTAAAGAGCTCGTCCATATTGCCTAACAGCTGCTAAAACAACGTCTCTATCTTTTCTAAAACTTGCATCTGCATGTTCAAGAGCATCTCCATATTGTCTAACAGCTGCTAAGACAACCTCTCTATCTTCTCTCAGACTTGCATCTGCAAATTGAAGAGCCCATCCTCTTTGCTGAACAGCTGTTAAGACAATATCTTTATCTTTTTTCAAGCTTGCATCTGCGTATCGAAGAGCCATTCCGTTTTGCTGAACGGCTGCTAAAACAACGTCTTTATCTTTTTGAAGGCTTGCATCTGCATGGTAAAGAGCTTGTTCATCTTGCCTAACCGCTGCCAAGACAACGTCTCTATCTTTTTTCAGGCTTGCATCTGCATGCTCAAGAGCCTTTCCATCTTGCCTAACCGCTGCCAAGACAACGTCTTTATCTTTTTGAAGGCTTGTATCTGCATATCTAAGAATATTTCCCTTATATGAAACAAGCTCTAACCATATTCTTTTAACTTCTTCCGGATCTTTAGCATTTAATGTATAGAGAGCATTTAATTCTTGCGTGTATTCGGGATGTTTGAAATGATTTATTTTAAATCTTGATTGCAATTGAAATTTATCTACCCGGAACTCCGCATTTTGCATCTCAAAGCATCCGCTTCGCATGATAATTTGTTGTATCACTTGCTGACGCTGCTTTGTTTCAAAACTCGTACAAGATAAAAAAAGTGTGCGCGCATCCCAGTTTAATTTGCTTAAAAGCGGAAGATAAAACTCCGAGGAAACATTTTCGAAAAAATCTGAACTTAAGCTAAGCAAGCGATTAAACCCTATGCTAGAGGAGTCTAAGCGTTTGATAAGAGTCACTGCATCAGTTAGCTGGGCACTATTTACATGACAATTACTGACGCCTGCAAAACTTGCGTGATCATCGTCTTCTAATCTGGGAGCTTTCTGTAATTGTAAGAGAATGTTAGCCACCCATAAAAGGGGATGGTTAATGGTGACATTATACCACGCTTTGCTTGTTAATAATAAAGCATGCACTGTTCGGTAATCTTGGTCATTGAATAAGAAACTAACTATTTTAGATCTTAGTGTAATAGATAAATGATTAGATAAAGCTAAAGCTGTTGGCTCAAATAAAACAGGCTGATAAATACGGGGATTAATTTTACTCATATTGTTATCCTTTTAAATTTTACAAAATATTATATATTAGTTGATGTCCAAAGATTTTTAATTAAAAAATTTATTACAGTCGCTAATATAGGCAGTTTTACAATGCCTATCATCGATTCTTGACCTGTCGGTATCACGATTTTTTCCGGCTTTATGTCATACCAAACGAGTCTATTTTGCTTTAAGGCGGCCTTTACGATTTCCAGATCATTTTTAAGGCTTTCATCTGCATGCTGAAGAACACTTCCATTTTGTTGAACGGCTATTAAGACCACATCTCTATCTTTTTTCAGGCTTGCATCTGCATATTGAAGAGCTTCTCCATCTTGTTGAACAGCTGCTAAGACAATGTCTTTATCTTTTCTCAAGCTTGCATCTGCATCTTGAAGAGCCAGTCCATTTTGCCTAATAGCTGCTAACACAAACTCTCTATCTTCTTTCAAGCTTTCATCTGCAAATTGAAGAGTTCGTCCATCTTGCTGAACGGCTGCTAAAACAATATCTTTATCTTTTTGAAGGCTTGCATCTGCAATCTGAACTTAAGCTAAGCAAGCGATTCAGTCCTCTGCTAGAAGGGTCTAAGCGTTTGATGAGGGCCACTGCATCAGCTGGCAGGGCACTATTTACATAAAAATTATTGACACCTGCAAAACTTGCTTGATCTGCGTCTTCTAATGTTGGAGCTTTCTGTAATTGTAAGAGGATGTTAGCCATCCATAAAAGTGGATGGTTAATGGTGACGTTATACCATGCCTTACTCGTTAGTAATAAAGCATGCGCTGTTGAGTATTCTTGTTTGTCAAATAAGAAACCCACCACTTTAGATCTTAATGTAGTAGATAAATGATGAGATAATGCTAAGTCTGTTGGTTCAAATAAAACAGGCTGATAAATACGGGGATTAATTTTACTCATATTGTTATCCTTTTAAATTTTAATTAAAATAGGGGTAAATTATAACAAATTTATAATTAATGTCAATAATAATTCAATGTAATATTAGAACAAATTATAAATTTCATTACTCAAATAACTATACTTTTCCATTCAAATACGACTACTTGAGTCGCTTGCTTACATAATTACTCAGGTAGTCGTCAAAATTTAACGCAGAGGCGCAAGAGGCGCGATGACGCAGAGGAAACAAGAAAAATAAAGAGGTCTTTACAATTTTTATCTTATTCTTTTGTTATCCTCTGCGTCATTGCGTCTCTTGCGCCTCTGCGTTTGAGATTTTAGATGATCGTGGTAGATAATTTTCAAATCAAATTAGTTACTTGCTTGCTGAGATTTGGTGCAAGATTAACGTGATTTTAATCCGTTGTTAATATTCTAGATGTTAAAATATTAGTATATAATCGTAGTTAAACTATTTCTAAATAAAATTGATTGATAATCATGATAGATTCCTCCAACTCTGAAGACATTCCAAGTGAGGCGGCAGCGCAAGCAACAGACCCTATTAAGAGGTTATACGCTCAAATTCAACGTATGCCAGAGTTGATAGGGCAGGCGCGTACAGTGGATCAGGTGCTTTTAAATCGTTTTCAAGATTTAAAAGGACATGCACGTGAGGTGATTCATCAATTTAAAGAGGAAAAAACCGATATTCTCAAGCGTTTTGATAATTGGTTGGTTCCTATCGCTAAAGAGGTACTCGATGAGCTCTTGCAAGATGCTGAGCAATTAAAACGTAACTTAAATCAAAAACTCGAACATTTACCTCAAATTGAGGAAAAAGATTGGGTAGAGCACGCCAAACGTTGGAACCATTTATACACCAAGTGGCATGATCGCAAGGCTTTGGCTGACCGCGTCCTAGCTCTCGTTGCTGATCGTACTAAACAGTTGATTGATAAAGATATTCAAGTGATTCAAGATTATCAATCACAATCGTTAGCTCAAGTTCCCGAGCAAAGTGAAGTTTTTGAAGATTTAAAAGAACGATTGGCTCAGGCGACTGAGAGTCCTCTTAAACAACTCTTTGCGTTACGTCAACAAACACCACAGCCTACTTCTCTTCCGCAAGCATCTGAGTGGGTGGCCAAAGTGCAGGCTCAGCGCGAAACTTATTTTGACCAACTTCTCATGAAAATTGATCATGTGGTGAAAGAAACGGTCCAAATTGAAGAAGAGGAGTCCGACTTTATTTCTTTCACGGAAGATGAGGGTGAAATTGTTTTTATGGAAAGAGAATTACATCAAATCAAATTGATGGTGGCGAATCTCAAACCTCATCAAGCTAGCGAAATGCAATTTATGTTGGCGCGTTTAGAAGAATTATTGGATCATGCCGAGCAATTAGAAACCACGGCACTGCCTAAAACTTTGCAAAAACGGCTTTCTAAAATTAAAGAAATCTCTTCTTCTCTTTGCAAGCAGCTTGAAGAAAATTCCTAATAGAGTACGTTAGCGTGTTTACAAATTTCTAATGCTCTATATTTGAAATTTGCAAACACGTTCTAACATGAACAGAATGTAGTCTTACTTTGTCTTTAGTGTCATTTGTTTCTTTGCTCTTAAATTAGCAAAGTATGGATATAGAAAATCTTATAATACTGATGATGGATTTCTTATCTCTTCGGTATCACGATTTTTTCTGCCTGTATGTCATACCAGACGAGTCTATTTTGCTTTAGGGCGGCCTTTACGATTTCCAAATCATTTTGAAGACTTTCATCTGCAAATTGAAGAGCTTGTCCATTTTGTTGAACAGCCGCTAGAACAACGTCCCTATCTTTTTTTAAGCTTGCATTTGCATATTGAAAAGCCTGTCCATTTTGTTGAAAAGCTACTAGAACAACGTCTTTATCTTTTTTCAGGCTTGCATCTGCACGTCGAAGAGCCCCTCCATATTGCTTAACAGCAGCTAAGACAACATCTATATCTTTTTGAAGGCTTGCATCTGCATCTCGAAGGGCATATCCATCTTGCCTAACAGCTGCTAAGACAACTTCTTTATCTTTTTTTAGGCTTGTATCTGCATATTCAAGAGACCGTCCATATTGCTTAACAGTTGCTAGAACGACTTCTTTATCTTTTTTCAGGCTTGTATCTGCATGTTGAAGAATATTTTCATCGTTTGAATATGGAACAAGTTCTAACCAAATTTTTTAACTTCTTCTGGATCTTTAGCATTTAACGTATAGAGAGCATCTAATTCTTGTTTGCATTCCCTATAGGGATGATTTAAATGATTTATGTTATATCTTGATCGTAATAGAAAATCATCCAACTGGAACTTTCCATTACACATTTTAAAGCATCCACTCCGCACTATAATTTGTTGTATAATTTGCTCACGCTGTTTTATTTCAAAACTCGTGCAAGATAAAAAAAGAGAGCGTGTGTCCCAGCTTAATTTGCTTAGGAGCGGAAGATAAAACCCCGGGGAAACTTTTTCGAAAAAATCTGAATTTAAGCTGAATAAGCGATTGAGTCCTGCGCTAGCGGGATCTAAGCGTTTGATGAAGTCTACATCAGGTGTTGGAGCGCTATTCACATAAAAATTATTGACCTCCGCAAAACTTACTTGGTCTTCGTCTTCTAATCTGGGAGCTTTCTGTAATTGTAAGAGAATGTTAGCTATCCATAATTCAACAAGACGGCTTTTTCTTATGCGACGACGTCCTTTAATGACTGCCAAGCAAGCGCGACCTGATCTAGACAGATCTTCTAGTCGTTATAATTCGTGATTTCTTCCAACAAATGGTTTCATATACTCATCTTATATAAGCAGAGTGGTTGATTTCAATCTATTATGCTCAAAACGTGCAAATGTCAATTTTGAGCATATTCAAATTAATAAATATATTCATCTGCAATGTCACGCTTATCGTGTCCGTCTAAGACGTGAAAAACACGCAATTTATTGAGGGTAATGGGGGAGAGTTGTCCAATTGGAATATAGACAATTTTTTTCCCAAAACGGCGCGCAAAGCTTTTTAATAAGCTGCGTGGGGGCGAGCTTGCGACATAGACAATGACGGGTTTTATGGCATAGTCAATGGCAGCCATAAGAAGGACTTCTGCTTTGCTGCGGCAATCTTGATAGTCAGGATCTGCCCAAATATTATTCATACGGCGCGGAGGATAAGACATCATAAATCCTCCATATTCACAACGGCTAATACCAGGTCCGACGACATGTTGGGTTAGCCATGTGGCATAGAAAGCCATATCGGATTCTTGTTGGTGTTCGCCCAACCACGTGGTACGCCACGGATATTTTTCTTGATACGCCTTTCCTTCCTCCGGTTGATCTTCATCAAAGACCACACAAACAGAGCCGACACCTGCCGGCGGTTTTCCGGCGGTTTTGACATAAAGCTTTTTCTCATGCCAATGGCGAATGGTTTCTTTTGTATCAATTCCGTCTTCTAAGCTGGTGGAAAAAGGAATCGTACGCGCGGCCTCTTCTGTGAGAATTTGGCATCCTCTCTTTTTGAGGAAGTTCCCAAAACGCTCAATAGTCACATCTTCCGGTGGATAAGAACAAATGCCAAAGGGACTAGGCGGACGAAAGCGAAAATTGGAGCGATCTTTACGAGGTTTGGGAAAAACGGAAGATTTGCGTCCTTTTTCTTTGAGATAGAAGCGAATAAACTTGCTATGACCCCATACATCTTCAATAGATAAATCTAACTCAGGTAAATTGTCGATATTACGTCGATAAGGGTAGTGGGTAGCGAGTTCCCAGACTTCATAAGCATAGTTATGATCGACACAACTTTTTGCAGCGGTTAAAATTTTAAAAAGATCGGGCATCAATTGGCCGCTGACTAAAGCATAGTTGCGGACAAATTTCATAATATTGCGTAAATGATAACCTGGAAAGCTATTTCCTGTATTTTGCACATAAAGATCGGATGCCTCTTTATATAATTGCAAAATGATCTTCTGACGATCAGGCGGGCCATTTTGTAAGATGTTATCACGGCTTTTTTCATATTGGGTGGATAAATAAGCCCATTCAAACAAGACCTCTCGGCATGATTCCGGTGTCAGTGTACACAGCTCGATGGCTTCACGATCGGCATGATAAAAATCAGGAAAAGAGCGTTGATCAATGCGTTTGAAAACAGATGAGAGGTGAGCCATTCCACAAACAAATAAAATACGATCATAACGCAAGCTCAATTCTTTGAGATGGCGTGCCATATAATTTTCGCGTTCTTGATCGAGCGGTGTGCTAATAAAATGATTGTTTTTCTGCATTTGCTCATAGACTTCATAATAATTCTTGAGGCCTAAACGATGGATGGCATAAGAATCGGGGAGGGATTCGCGCACATCAGGATAAGCATCTACGTCTAAATCAATGCAGTAAGCATGAATGCCTGTTTCTAGCGCGCAACGCAGTGCTTCAAAAATGGGATCACATGGCTCACACATAAAGTAAAGGGGAGCATGTTCTTGATTGTAGGTCAAGACGAGGCTGACATCAGGCAAGCGAGAGGCCGCATGCAGCATTTTCGCTTGCATGGTTTCAGGGAGCTCAACCGCAACGCAATCCGGTTTGATGGTGTCAAAAGCCATTTTAACTTGAGCCGCCATTTCCATATTATAATGCATAATAGGCACGGCGTAGATGGAGCCTTTTTGTAAAAAGTAAGGTTCATAGCTGGCCATCGCAACCTTCCTTTACAAAATATGCATTAAGGCTTCATCCCCTAATGTCATTAACACGGCTTCACGTAGAATATTTTCCACATTGCCGCGATTGCCATTTAAACTTTTCAAACGTTTAGCTGCATAGCGTGCGATATTGATTCCATCTCGAATGGTGTAATTTTCTTGATGCGCATGAGCACGTTGTAAAAAGTTGATGACATAATCCATAATATAATCATCAACAAACGGAAGATTCTCGCGCAAAATACGTCGTTCTTCTTCGGCTTCCGGAAAATCTAAATAAATTTGCGGTTGTAAGCGGCTGTGAATGTACTCAGGAATTTCAAAAGTGGAAGCATCATCATTCATGGTGACGCAAATGCGAAATTCAGGATGAGCGGTGACTTTAAGACCGGCCACAATGGACTCGATGTAACGGCGTGTGTCAAGCAGAGGAGCCAAAGAAGCCCACGACTTTTCACTCATGCGATTGGCTTCATCTAAAATACAAACTCCCCCGCGAATCATGGCTGTTACTAAAGCAGAAGCTACGTAGCGAATCCCGCCTTTTTGGTCCACGACAGGGGATATAAGCAAATCTTCAGGACGCGTATCCATCGTACATTGGAAGATGTAAACGGGTTTGTTAATTTTCTTGGCTGCGGCATAAGCGAGGGTTGTTTTTCCTACGCCAGGCTTGCCAATTAACCGAGGATTCAAAGGGATGTCATTTTCATCTATGACCAGCCAGGCGGCTAAAAGTTGTTCTAACACATCGCGTTGACCAATCCATTCAAACTTAAATTCATCGGGAAATCCCAAAGCAATCTCAACGCCTTGAATATTGATGCGACTTTCATGTTCACTGGGCAAAGAATAGGTCATAGTTGACTCCCCAAATAGTAAGAAACCATTGTAAATGAATCGTTGGATTTTGATGAATAATTTAAAACGAGATCAGATTTATTTAAAAGGAGATGAGCTATGTATAATTTTTTTTGAACATCCATCTACCGTCAATAGGAAGAGATTGACTGTACATGGAGGTTCAAAATGGCTGCATTTTCATCCCATAAATCCTGAACTCTCCATTAAAATAAAAGGATGTGTCTATTAAATGCAAGAGACTTAAGCTTTTATTTTTAACTAGACTTAAAAACTACTCACGGTAGTCTTAGAAGCTTAAACGCAGAGGCGCAAGAGACGCGATGACGCAGAGGATAACAAAAGAATAAGGTCACAATTGCAAAGACCTCTTTATTTTTCTTATTATCCTCTGCGTCATCGCGTCTCTTGCGCCTCTGCGTTTAAGCTTCTAAGACTACCGTGAGTAGTTAATTTTATTTTGTAGAGATTGAAACTATAGATTTGCTATCCTTCTTATTTTTCAATCCTGTTGCCTAGATTTAAGGCTCTCATCTAGATCGCTTAAAAATGTATGCACCTGTTTAGCTATCCGTGAGATTCCTATTACTCTTGCAAATTTGGGATCCACTTCCGGATTTGAACTAGAAGGTTGAGGCCATTGTAAAGCGGGAGTTAATTGATGAAAGTTTGCCTCAATATGAGAGACGGTCTCTTCTAATTGCTTATTTTTGTTTTTCTCTTTTTCTAACTCTTTTGAGAGATCCTCCAAAAGTTTTTGAGCAGCAGCTCGTTCTGCTGTCAACAAAGTATGCAGTTGAGCATTTTGAGCGACTAAAACTTGATTATCTTGAAGCAATTGCGTTTCACGCGCAATAGCAGCTTCCTGCATGCTTTCCATGGAAGCTGCTTGCTGTTGCATAGCTTCTATAGCTTTTTTAGAGGTAGCTTCCAGGGGACTAGGAGGTTTAGCAGCTGCTTGT
>JASBUW010000186.1 GCA_030147755.1 Parachlamydiaceae bacterium | reverse complement strand
ACAGATATGAACGTCTCGTTAATCTATCGCTGCTACTGCAGCTCAATTATTTTTGCATTTTTAACCCCACGTTCCGCTACAGGCCTAACCGGCCTTTCGCTTCACGTGGGGCTTCCCACTTTTGATCGCTGCCGCGATTAGCTACAATTGTCCAAACTTCAGTTTGCGTAAGGTGAGTTATAAAAGTCGCGTTTAGAGTTCATTATTTTCTGAGATTCGTCATTCTTTTAAGGTTTAAATAACCCTAATAGTTGACCGAATCCTATATTGGCATCAATCTGTGCTTGATTAGCAGCAGCATCTTGATTTTGTATCTCTTCAATAGCTTCTTCATTAAGTTCTGCATCCTCTGCAGCTTGCTCAAGGAGTTGTTGTTGGATGATGAGTCCACTCAACTCGTCTTGAATAGCTTTGGTTTTAGTTTGCAATTGCTTTAACCCATATTGCTCTGCTAATCCAGCTAGCATTTGAATATTGTCACGATTGCTTAGTATGTCTTTTTCATATTCCGCTAAACATGACAGCAAATTTCCTTCATAAAGCTTAAGACCTTGCTCATCTTTCAATTCTGCGGCAGCGAATAACATTTCATCTGCCTCTTCAAGATTAAATTGATTGTGAATTTGTTCCAATAACCGATTACAGAAGCTTTTAGGCAGCTTGAAATTAGCAGGCCCCATGAATTCGGCAACATCAGCTGCGACTTTCCAATGCAAGCTTTCAATGATACTTTGTGTATCTCTCTCATAAAATAAACGGATAATGGTTCCCACTGCTTCAGGGGTTGCATGTTGATTAACCAACGTCAAAGCATTGCATTGGTTTAGCTTTCCACCAGGGCGGAAATTATTCACAAAGTAAAGAGAAGAACTATATAACACATCGCGATGTACATGATAGTTTAATCCTTCATCTTCATCATTTGCTTTGAAGGCTAATTCTATATCAGAGAATTCTGGAAGCGTAATGTCAACCGGATGCGTGAGAACTGTATCAAGAAGATTTTTATCTTCACATTCATCAGCAAAAAGCTCGACAACTGTGCGATTGTGAATAAAATGACGAGCTAGATAGGCATGATTATCTGTATGAAGATATAAAGCACAGTCTGCTAGTTGAGCATTTGGATCTAGGGCAAGAGTCGTGAGTTCATCCTTTTCTTGAACAACGACTTTTGAATAAACTGCCTGCAAATAATTTTCAGTTGAATAAACTTGGCCAATGACAGGAGTGATCTTAGTTCCACCTATGATAATGCGATTTAAATTATTCAAAATCTTAGGTTTAATGTCATGCTTATCTATAACCTCATCATCAAACGCTTTGTCTGTGATATTAACACAATTTGTTAAATCAAGGACCGGCGCATTCAAATATTGAGGATTGTCTTCCCAAGTATTATCGTCTGTTTGGATGTATTGATCTGTATTATAATGTTTTAATAAAGAACTCAACATTTCATCCGTTAAGTTCGCACAATTTGCTAGACTGATGCGTTTCAGTTTAGACAAGTCTGTCGACGCTAAAATCACTTCTAAAGAATCCGGATCACTTAATAGATCATCTGTAATTGTCAAAGTGGTGTCTTGTTGGAAGACAAGATTTGATTGTGTATCACCCTTATTATCGATATAGCTGACAGATTCCATAAGAGCCGGAACTAAATTGGGTGTAATGCCTGTATCAGTGAGGATGATACTTCTCACACGAGTGAAATCGTCCGCTTGACCTTCACCAAAAAAGAGGTTTTCATCAATTTGTGGGCATCCTGTTAAATCGAGATAACTAATTTGAGGACGCGCTTTGACAAGTGCGACAATTCCTTTATTCGTAATATTTGGACAGCCATAGAGACTAATTGTGGAAGCGTTGGGGAATTTTTGAATAAACTCGACAAGATTGTCATCGTTTAAATCAGCATTAGCATCCGCTAAAATGTTTATAATATGCTCTTGAGGAGCCAAATTTTTAAAATCATTTTGATGAGTCCAATAGGCTATGCTCTTCGGATCTAATGTCTTTTGGGTAGAAGGGAAAATTTCTGCCACATTTTTTGCACGAGCCAGCGGAATTTGAAAGATAGCTGCTCGAGCAAGAGGTCCAGAATAGAGTTGATTGACTAAAGGTTGGGTCACACTTGATGCTGTATAGAATAATTTCACTTTGAAAGGATCATGCAAAATAGGCAACTTATTTAAAGATTGATTTCCTTGATCTAAATCCGGTAATTGCAATCTAGCCAAAGCGGGTAAATCGATTAAATCCACTAAAATATTAGTTGTTAAATTACGGCAATCCGTTAAATTCAAAGAGACTACACGACTTAAATAGTTTTTTGCGATCCATTCTTTTAACTGTGTATCTGTAATCCCTAATTCACTGAGATCGATATCATTTAAAGAAAAGACGCTTAATAAATAAGAAAGTTGGTTAAGTGGATAATCTTTTAAATTCAATGTCGTTGTAGATGCGCGTAGACTCTCCGGAATGACAATATTTTGTGGTTCTGCACAGGCATTGAAACATTGTTGAAATAAAGAAAGAGTGGGGCAAATGTGGAGAAGATGTGAAAATTCGTCAGCTGACCAACCGGTTTTAGCATCATCTGTGAGAATGATTTCTTCTAAATCTGGACAGTGAAAAATAGAGAGGTTTTTCACAAATTCATGTTCTTGTTCGGCTGTCAGTGCTTGCTTGCCTTCTTCAGCTGTAGAAAGCTGTTTGAAATCAATGGATTTTAATCCGGCTAGATAGATGTGAGGAATATATTGGCTCAACTTCACTAAAACTTCGATCAATTCCGGTGTTAAAGTTTGCTCAGTCAAATCAACCTTTAATTCACAAGGACGGCAAGTTTTTTGCGCTTCTAGGATTTCTAATAACTTTGTCAATTCTCCGATACCGGAAGAAATGTGCACATTGCCTTGATAATCATAAAGTTTATTTTCTGGAGTTTTAGCTCCTTTTTCATCTAACAATTGAAGCAATTGTTCACCACCTACACGACGGCAACCAAATCTAATATAAGTCTGCTGTGCAGGATCTAACATTTTCTCTAAAGGAGCTTTACATTCTGTGTCTTTGAAAAGTGCGATAAGATCATCCGATTCCTCTTTCTCGAGTGCTTGAAGCATAGCGTCTGTTTGCTTTAAAACAGCCAAAAAGTCTGCTTTAATTGCTTTCACAAGCTCTTCTTCTTTGTCTGCATATTTGCTGACTAAAAGAGTCATTTCTTTCAATAAGCGTTTGCAGCTCTCTTTTGAAAGCGATGTTTTGTCAAGATCTTGTGCTAATTGACGCAAAGTTTGCATGTCTTTTGTCAGTTGTTGCTCTTGTTTTGCCGCGAGTTGTTCAGGTGTGATTTCCACGAACTTTAATTCTGCTTGAGCAGGCTTCTCTTTCTTTTTAGGGGGAACAGGAGCAGGTGCCGCTTTTTTCGCAGCTGGTTGTGGCTTATTATTAGCAGGCGCTGCTTTAACAGCCTCTGGAAGGATTAGAGTATCATTTTCAGGCTCAATGACATCATCTTCAAATTGAACTCTCTTGACACCTTTATTGACGTTGTCAGGTTGTTCATTTTGTCCTATATTCTCGCCCGAATCTCTTAAAGAGGCTTCTATAGCCTTTGCCATCGCTTCGTCTTCGCTAAGATTCGGTTGCCATTTACTTGGACTAGGTTGAGCATTCACTCTTTTAAGAGCAGCAGCGGCAGCGGCTTTAGCAGGCGGCGGTTTAGGGCCTTGGGGACCCGGTTTATCATCTCCAGGCTTTTTATCGTCTCCAGGTTTTTTAGCGTTTTTTGGATCCGCTTTTTTAGGGCTTGGTTGAGGAGGCTTTAATCCACCATCTTTTCCCGCTTGCTCCTGGCGAACTTTTAAGTCACTTAGACGATCTTGCAAAAATTGACGATACGCTTCATACGCGTCTTTAGTCTCTTTTTCAGCTTCCGCCATCTTATTAGAAAAACAACCAGGTAAAAAACGCTTTAAAGTGGTGGGAGTATAATGAGCCAGTCCTTTTAGAAAAATGCGCACCCAACTTTTTGTTTTTACCTCATAATGTGCATACTGAGTTTCACCATCTTTTTCTAACAAAGTCAATCGTTTCACTTGATCGCTTAAGCTTTCCTGGGTTGTGCTTAAAGCAGTGCGAATTTCTTTTTGCGCTTTTTGATACACTTCTTGAAGGCGTATCCCCTTTTGAGGACTAGCTTCCAATACCCCTTGCTGATTAGGCGTTAGATAGAGATGTTTATTAAGGGCATCGGCAAAGGTGTTATGCAACTCTTTTAAGGGCTCTTGTATAGGCACTGGATTCATAATATTATCTCTTCTTATATTAGTTTAAGATTCTTGTTAAAATAATTACGTAAATTAACACAAATTATATTAAAATTTATAAAGATATTATAAAGAATCTTTAAAATTAAATAAAGAGATTTGTTCTATTTTTCGTAAGAATAGAGTATGTGGCGTTTTAACGAACGAAATGCTATACGATAATTTTGAAGATAAAAGAGGATAGAGCAGATGGAATATCGACGGTTAGGACGCGCAGGGCTTCAGGTGAGTGAAATTTCATTGGGATCTTGGATTACATTTGGATCAAATTTAGATTTACAAGACATCAAAGACTGCATGCGTTTGGCATATGAGAGAGGCGTTAATTTTTTTGATAACGCTGAAATTTACGCCAATGGGGCGTCTGAATTATTGATGGGAGAGGCATTGCGTACGTATAAAAGAGAAGAATTAGTGATTTCGACTAAATTATTTTGGGGTGGACAAGGGCCTAATCAGACGGGTTTATCATGGAAACGTATTTTAGAGGGCACCAAAAATTCTTTGCGACGTTTACAATTAGAATATGTGGATCTTTTATTTTGTCATCGCCCCGACCCGCACACCCCTATTGAAGAGACAGTACGCGCCATGGATGTTGTGATAAGATCTGGTTTAGCTTTTTATTGGGGAACATCGGAATGGCGTGCACATGATATTGAGGAGGCACACCGTATTGCGCGCGAGATTAATGCCATTCCACCTGCAGTAGAGCAGCCTGAGTATAATTTATTTCATCGTGACCGAGTAGAGAAAGAGTATAAATCTCTATATGAAAAATATGGAATGGGACTCACAACCTGGAGTCCCTTAGATTGGGGAATTTTAACGGGCAAATATAATGAAGAAATTCCATCAGGAAGTCGTTTAGAGAAATATCCTGAATTGCGAAAAGCATTGACTCCTGAAAAAATCACGAAAGTGCTCGCTTTGACAAAAATCAGTCGAGATTTAAATTGTCATCTAGCCCAGCTCGCGATTGCCTGGTGTTTGAAGAATGCTCATGTGAGTTCTATTTTGATTGGGGTGAGCAATATAGAACAATTAAAAGATAATTTATTAGCTGCTGAAGTCAAACACCGTTTAGTGGATGATGTGATGCGAGATATCGATCAAATTCTGAACAAGAAAGAGTAAGGACAAACGACCAGAACGACACAAACGACCTTAACGACAACGTCAAACGACAAAAAGGACGAATCACTTTGTCCACTTAGTCGTTTGACGTTGTCGTTAAGGTCGTTTGTGTCGTTCTGGTCGTTTGTCCTTTTGCGTAAGGCAAATTAAATGAGTTAAGTCAAACCAAACTAAAATTTAACGTCAACTTCACCCCCCACATATCCAGAGGGTTTCAGGTGATAGTTATGAGCATGGTGGTTATGTCTATTGGCCACTCGATAGCGCCCTCCTAAAGTAGTTCCACCGTGAATATTCGCCGTGACTTCATTGTCTTCATATTTAATGGCAAATTCTGCACCTACATTTTCATAACGTACGAGTGATTTAGAAAAACTATCCTTGCTGTGAACACGATGACGTGAATTAAACGTGCGTCCGGCAATAGCTAAAGACCATTTTTTAGTCATAGCATAGACTAAAGATATATTGACGGGATAGACAGCGTTAAGCTTCCATTTACGAGAAATTTGCCAATCAAAACCAAAAATAGGATAAACACGGTCTAACCGCATCCCTGTTTGTGCGAGAAATCCCACATGCACTCCCACATTCCGGCAATACTCATAGCGACCCCATAACATTAAATCATAATTGGTATAAGGAGCAGACCATTCATCTGTATCCATATTAATCGAAAATTGCGCACGCCAAAACCAACTTTTTAACCGCTGAGTAAAACCGGTGAAAGATAAAGAAACGGTATTAAATCGATCTTGATTAAACCAAGGATTATCATTCCATTCCAGCTTCGTACCTATGTAGCTCAGGGATAATCCTGCTCCTTCTTTATAAGTGGGACAGTAATAATAAATAAAACCCACTTCTCCTTCTGCTTCAGCAAACTGAACATCATCGCCTTTGTAAAAGCCTTTATCAATTTGCGTTTTACCCACTACATCAACATGTGTGTTAATGTAAAAAGGTGTGCGTTTAGCAGGTTCTTTAATGTTTTCAGATCCAATATCTTGTGTATCTATATCTACATCGGCAAAAGCTGAAGTCGCTAACATGTTGAAAGTTAGCCAACAGGCTAAAAAAATTCGGGATTTCACTGGCATTTACTCCTTATCCTTATTAAGCTGAATCAATATCCGTCGTTTTTATCCTAAAGTTGCTTATTTCGTCAACTTAATCCTTATTTTTCAGTAGTCTATAATTTAAAAGATCGATTCAAATTTAGTTTGTTTAAATTTAATTAAAAAATTAATAAGAATTAAATCAATTGCCTCTTGTCTTAAAAAAGATGATGTGTTATCATTGTGCTAAAAATTAATTAACGTAATATTTATTTAGTGAGTTTTTATGATTGATGGGCCAATTTTACCACTAGTAGGACCTATTGTTGGAGATTTAATAGGGCCTCAGCATCCACGACCAGATAAAAAAGCCATTGCTTTAAGAGTTGGTTTTCATAGAAATATTGAGCATTTTGCACATTCTCTAGCTTTTTTAGGGATGTCTTTAGCTTTGAATACTATTCATGTGACTCAATATGTGGCAGATTGTGTAGTTAGAATTCAAATTATTTTCTTTAGTGTTTTGCATGAACCACCTTTTAATCCTAGAAGTCAAGCGTTTAAAGACAAGATAAAAGGATTCGAAGATCAAGTGCCCGTACTAGCAGAGCGTTTAAAAAAACAAGATGATAAGATTTGGTATGCGCATGCTTTGCTCAATGACCTGACAGAGCTAAAACAACTGTTTAATGATGTGACAAAAACAGGAGCGAAAATCAGCGATTATTTAGAAACATTGGAGATGTGTACTTCTCCTCAGCATCCGATGTTTATTCGTTTAACAGCATTAAAAAAGCAATATGATGATCTTGAGAAGGAATTGAATACTTATTTGAAAGACCAAACTCCTTTAATTGCTAATAAATTTGAGAATATTTTGAATATCTTTTTAGAGGCTAATGCTGATGTTCCTAAAGACATGCTGAAGGAACTAAAAGGAATTGATTCGATTATTAGAAGTATATTTCGTTTAAGTAGAGATACATCTCTCAATTTGAACGAAAAGCTTCACCATTTGCAAGATTTTGATCCGCAGGCGCAAGTACAGGACGAAAAAGTTAAACCTTTAAGATTAAGAAATTATCGTAATAGTTGTTATATGGCGAGCGTGATGCAGTCGCTGCTTTGCGTAGATGAAGTTTGTCAAAAATTTAGACAACCTTTAGACCGAGCCAATTTTAAAACAGACGAAGAGTTTAAAAAGAAATTAGCCATTCAGAAGGAACTTTTTAAATTTATTGAAGCGCAATCGACTGAAAATAGGGTTCAACCTCGCTCGCATTTAGAATATTTTCTGTATGCCTTCAGTTTAGGAGATCGCAATTTAGACCAAGATGTGGCGCCTTCTGTTCGTCGTTTAAGAGAAAATATTTTCAAGGCTGAGCTGCATAGTGAATTGAAAGGTCAAGCGAATTTAGGAGCGCAATTAGATGCGGCTTCTTTCATGGAGCTTATGACAGAGGAGTTTTTAAAAGAGGAAACTTGTCTAACATATCGAGAGTATACAAAGGTGAACAATCTTCCGGGTTTAGAGTTTGTAGGAAAAGTTCAAAAGTCAAATGTTTTACAAGTGCCTTTCAGTCAAAAACCGGGTGGGGGAGTGTACGGAAAATTAAGCAATCTAGTGAATGCTTATCTGCGCAAAAATTCTAACACGAATGAGGGGCGTCTCTTTAATCCGACGAAAGGGCATGTGGCTGATGCTGAAGCGGCTATGACGTGGGCTAAAATCTTTGGCTTAGCGGATGGAGAGAATTTGAGTGTCGAACAGCAAGAAGCACTTTTAAAGTTAGCGGATGTGTTGGAAGAGTCAAAATATAGAAAACATCCCCAAAAAATTGTCGAACTTTTTGATGAATTGCAAAATGAACAAGAAGATTGGAAGAAAGTGTTTACTGACCTAGCTAAAGCTTGTCATTTGTTAGGAGCAGACGAAGAGCCGGATGATTTGAAACCCACTTTTGCAATCCTGTGTCAGAAGATTATGGCAAGTTTTCACATTTTAGGAGAAAAAGATGAATTTACTCAATGGACGCGCTTAGAATCTTTGCCCGATACGCTCATTCTTCATTTTAAAAGATTTGATACCAAGGTTGTAAAAGATAAACTTGTTGGAGTTAAAGTGGACTCTCCGATTGAGTTTCCTGGAATAGAAAGGCTAGATCCTAAGAACAAAATAGAGGCGAATACACCGGAGTTAGGAGTTCTAGACCTTACGCGTTATTATGATGCTCCGGAAGGACAACCAGCGGATGCGCGTTATGAGATTGTCAGTTATGTGATTCATTCAGGCACTTTGGGTGGAGGCCATTATACCTCATGCATCAAAAAAACGAATGATGAAGGGCAAGACACTTATTGGTATTGTGATGATGTGAGTGGCAATAAACAGATCACACGTGAAGAGTTTATGAAACGCCAAGACGCCTATATGATTGTTTGCAAGCGTCTTCCTCCCAAGCCAAAGAAGGATGCACCAGCTTAGGAAGAACTCTGAGCTATGAGTGATGAACTCTGAACTAATTGCGTCACGCAAGCGTTTGTAGCGTAGACTTTAGTCTGCGCTCGTTTTCGCGGGCTTTAGCCTGCATGGTATAGGTTCACTTTGTACATAGACTGTTTGCCATTTGTGCGGTAGCACTATCACTGCATTAGCCCAGACCGAGCGCGTTTAGCGCTCGTTCTGGGATTTAACGCACAATATATTGCACTGCGGTTAGCAGTGCTATACGGACTGTGCATAGTTGCACTGCTAACCGCAGTGCTCATGAAATGGCTTTTTTCCCAGAACGAACGCTAAACGCGCTCGGTCTGGGCTAATGCAG
>JASBUW010000184.1 GCA_030147755.1 Parachlamydiaceae bacterium | reverse complement strand
TCGTCCACGAAGTCCACGATGTCCACAACTCTTATGCAACACTGCTGGCGTCGTTTGCCTTTTTAGAAAGGATTCTCAACATCTAAAAAGTGACAAGGAATATGAAACACTTGTTCTAAATGTTGGGCAAGCGCACGTGGGCCTATACGTTCCGTGGCGGCATGTCCTAGGGCAAAGAAGTTTATGCCTTCTTCATTGGCTTGATACCAATTGGGTTCGTCAAAACTACCCGTAATAAAAGCATCGATTTTCTCTTGAGCAGCATCTAATAGAGATTTATGGGCACCGCCCGAAATAAGAGCGACGGTCTGTATCGTTTCAGGACCGCCCCACGCACAGGTGGCGGGATGCTGATAATAAGTTTCTAAGTGCTGCTTGAAGTCTTTACGCGAAGTGGGAGGGATTTTGCCTTTTACTCCAATGGGGACCCCATTCATCACGCCAAAAGGCTGAAGATCTGTCCAACCTAAATCTTGCGCGGCCTTCCAATTATTGCCGAGTTGCGGATGAATATCTAAAGGAAGGTGATAGCCAAACAACGAAATTTCTTGTTCTAGCAGCAAAAACAGCTTTTTACGTTTCACTCCATTAATGACATAACTGTCGCGATTCCAAAAAAGCCCGTGATGCACGATTAAAGCATCAGAACCTTTAGCAGCAGCGGCTTCTAGAGTCGCTTGGCTAGCTGAAACAGCAGTGGCTAATTGGCTAATGTTATGCTTTCCTTCGACTTGCAATCCATTTGGACAAAAATCAACTAGTTTATTTAAAGGGAGCAATTCATCTAAATAAAGCTGTAAATCCTCTAATTTGATCATGGTATCCTCTAAAATTTAGGATTTTTAATAGATTTCATCTTTGCGTTCTTTTTGTTTTTTGGCATAGTAAAAATAAACCGATTTCAAATAAAGAGATAAAATCATGGTGAAGTCAGATTTAGATCCACTTGTAATCGCTAAGAAAGCAGCCGGAAAAGCAGCCGCCGATTTAATAAAAGAAGGGATGCTAGTAGGGCTAGGAACAGGCTCAACAGCTGCATTTTTTATTGAGGCTTTGAGTAAAAAATGCCAAGAAGGACTCAAAATTTCAGCTGTTGCGACTTCTCAAGCTTCTGCTCGGCAAGCCCAATTATTAGGGATTCCTTTGAGAGATCCCGCTACTGTTGTGTCCTTAGATGTGACGGTGGACGGAGCTGATGAAATTGATCATCATAAGAATATGATCAAAGGAGGCGGCGGGGCGCTATTAAGAGAAAAACTGCTGGCTAAAGCTAGCCGGGAAATGATTGTCATTATTGATGAAACTAAGCTGGTCGAACATTTAGGTGGTGTAGCAGTTCCGGTTGAAATTATTCCTTTTCTCTATCAAAGTACATTGCAACGTTTTGCTGATTTAGGCTATCAAGGAACTTTACGTTGCAAGAGAGATAACTCTTTTTTTGTGACAGATAATGGGAATTATATCTTCGATCTTGTCTATCAAGACCCTATTTTAGATCCTGTGCAACAACAGGAACATTTAAAAAGAATTCACGGAGTTGTAGAAACAGGTTTTTTCTTTAACATTGCTGGTCGAGTAGTGATCGGCTATGAGGATGGATTTGTCAAAGTTAGAACGTGACTTAAAAACGAAATCTTCATATATAGATTAAAACTTAAGACACTTATCAGGTTAATCGGCATGCTAGCGGAACTTATTCAGCTTTCTTTTGATAAAATTATGCAAACGCGCTCCTATACTGTAATTATTTTAAGCGCAGATGATAAACGTTTTGCGATTTACACGGATCCTAGTATTGGAAAAGCCCTGCAACTTTTTTTGACAGAAGTAGAGAGTCCACGTCCTTTAACACATGAACTCATCGATAAACTTTTTGATGGGATGGACGTTCGTGTGAAGCAAGTCGTGATCACGGATGTACAAGACACCGTCTATTATGCGCGTTTATTTCTTGAACAAGATCTAGGTGATGTCCGTCATATCATTGAAATTGATAGCCGTCCCAGTGATGCTTTAACATTAGCTTTAATGAATAATGCCCCTGTTTATTGCACTAAAGAAGTCCTAGACAAAGTCATTCCTATTGAAGAATAGTTGTCCGCTATTCTTTCAACTCAAAAAATTTAACAATCCATAAATCTTTTGCTAATAACCTGAGTTTTGGGTTTATCTTGCTCTACATAAAAGAGATTGTGAGCGAGATTCGAAAAATTGAATTGAAGGAAATAGCGAATAAGTTATTTTCAAGATTCAATTTCTTCGAAGATCGCCACAAGATCCTGTATGTTAAGCAAGATAAATCCAAAACTCAGGTTATACCATTTCCAGAAAATAACGTCATATTTGAGCGCGTCAAAGCCTCGCGATTCAACCATAGCAAATGGGTCCCTATCGCATTGGTCCCCATTTCGATCGGTGAATCGCGGGTGTTTGACGCAGGACAAATATGACGT
>JASBUW010000177.1 GCA_030147755.1 Parachlamydiaceae bacterium | reverse complement strand
TTATCTACAAAATAGTTAACACGCGACGCTTTTGGTGTGCGATGGCCCTCCTTCGCTTTCATATGAAGGCCTTTAATGAAAGCGAAGGAGGGCCTTCGCACTCCAAACGCTTCGCGTGTTACATGTCATGTTATTAAAAGGTCCTACATTCACATGAGTGAAGAAAAATTATTTAAATTACATACGGAATTTGAGCCCAAAGGGGATCAACCGGATGCCATCGAAAAACTAGCGACAGGTATTTTACGTGGCAGACGCAGCCAAGTATTATTGGGGATTACCGGTTCTGGCAAAACATTTACCATGGCCAATGTCATTGCCAAAGTGCAACGCCCTTCTCTCATTCTTGCTCACAATAAAACCTTAGCGGCTCAGCTCTACCAAGAATTTAAAACGTTTTTTCCTGAAAATGCAGTTGAATATTTTGTTTCTTATTACGATTACTATCAGCCAGAAGCTTACGTACCACGTACAGATACGTATATTGAAAAAGACATGGCCATTAATGATAAGATAGACAAAATGCGTTTGAGTGCTACACGTTCGCTTCTCGAGCGTTCTGATGTCATTATTGTGGCTTCTGTTTCGTGTATTTATGGTTTGGGTTCTCCGGAATATTACCGAGGCATGAATTTAAATCTAGCTGTAGGACAAGAGCGCCGTCGTGAAGAGTTACTGTTACACCTCGTCGAAATGCAATACAAACGCAATGAATTTGAGTTTGTGCGTGCGACATTTCGTGTGAGAGGAGATGTGATTGATATTTTTCCTGCTTATGAAGAGGATTTAGCCATTCGCATTGAAATGTTTGGCGATGAAATAGAACGCATTAGTGAAATGGATCCTTTAACGGGAAAAATCAAACGCCGCATTCCTTCGATCACGATTTATCCCGGTTCGCATCACGTCACGCCTGAACAAGTGCGTTGGCATGCCATTGAAACGATTCGGGCTGAACTAGAAGAGCGCAAAAAATTTTATGAAGAAGAAAAAAAGCTTCTAGAATTAGAGCGCATTCAACAACGTACCATGTATGATTTAGAAATGTTGCGTGAAGTGGGAACGTGTAAAGGTATTGAAAATTATTCACGTCATTTTAGCATGCGCCAACCCGGAGATCCTCCCCCTTGCTTACTAGATTATTTTCCATCTGATTATTTGTTCTTTATTGATGAATCCCACCAAACCTTGCCGCAATTGCATGCCATGTTTAATGGCGATCGTGCACGCAAGCAAACACTGGTAGACTTTGGTTTTCGTTTACCATCCGCTTTTGATAATCGTCCTTTAAAATTTGAAGAAACCTATGGGCGTATCCATCAAGTGGTTTATGTATCAGCTACTCCCGGTGCATGGGAAGTGCAAGAAGCAGGCGGAGAAGTGGTTGAGCAAGTGATTCGTCCTACAGGATTATTAGATCCGATTATTGAAGTGCGTCCTGCTTCAGGACAAGTCGATGATTGCTTGGCAGAAATCAGAGCGCATGTTCAGCAAGGAGGCCGCGTTCTCGTGACCACTCTGACAAAGCGTTTGGCAGAAGAATTAACGAAATACTTGAATGAATTAGATGTCAAAGCCAAGTATTTACATTCCGATATTGATACTATCGAGCGTGTGCAAATTATTCGTGATTTACGCTTTGGCGAATTTGATGTATTGGTAGGGATTAACTTGTTAAGAGAAGGATTGGATATCCCGGAAGTCTCTTTAGTGGCCATTTTAGATGCAGATAAAGAAGGCTTTTTGCGCAGCGAAACTTCTTTGATTCAAACCTGTGGACGAGCAGCGCGTAATGCAGAAGGACGCGTGATTATGTATGCCGATGTGATCACAAAATCGATTAAGCGCACTTTAGAAGTGACACAAGCAAGGCGCGCGAATCAAGAAGAATATAATCGCCGGCATGGCATTACTCCTACAACTGTGAAACGAGATATTTCTGTATTGGTCGAGCCGGATGAAGATCAAGTTGCTTATCCGACGCAGTTGGCAGATGAGGCTTTAAAAGCAGCTGAAGAGGCGCATCATTACTTGACTTTGGAGGAAGTGCGACAGAAGATAAAAGAATGTGACAGTGAAATGCGTAAAGCGGCTAAAGAGATGCGCTTTGAAGATGCTGCTGAATGGCGTGACAAAATGCGCCATTATCAGCAAATGGAACTCACATTAGGTTAAATCAGATGGCAAAAATCCTTCTTTATTCTCCTAATGTGATTGGACCCTCCATGGCTGGTGCAGCGATCCGAGTCTGGGAATTTGCTAAAGCTTTGTCAGGTAAGCATACCGTGATTGTGATTTCTCCTGGGCAAACAGAGGTTAAAGGTGAAAATTTTGAAGTGATCTCTGCTCAAAATGGCTCTGTGAAGAAGCACTTTCAAACAGCGCAGATTCTTATCACGCAACGTCTCACTTTTTCATTGGCTTGGTTAGCGAAGCGATATGGAGTCAAAGTCATTCTCGATGCTTATGATCCTAGTCCATTCGAGCTCATTGAACAATTCAAAACAGAAAGTGAACGTATGCGACAAGAAAAAGTGTTCTCTGCCATTTCGACGCTTTTGTTTAGCTTTAAAATGGCAGATGGCATGTTATGCGCGAGTGAAAAACAAAGAGATCTTTGGATAGGCGTTTTGCTTGCCCAAAAACGGTTGCATCCTACCCTTTATGATCAAGATCCTAATTTCAAAAAATTGATAGAAATTGTGCCTTTTGGCTTACCTAAGGATCCTCCACAAAAAAAGGGAAAAGGATTACGCGTTAAATATGGATTAAAAGATACAGACAAAATGCTGTTATGGGGAGGCGGAATTTGGAATTGGTTTGATCCGTTAACAGCCATCAGAGCCATCAAAATCATCAGCCAAACGCGAACAGATGTGAAGCTAGTTTTTATGGGAGTGAAACCACCGGATCCTGATTTATCAGAAATGGAGATGTCAACGCGAGCTTTTACATTAGCTAAAGAATTAGATTTAATCGACCGCTTTGTCTTTTTCAATCAAGAATGGATTCCCTATGAAGAAAGGCAAGCCATTCTTTTAGAAGCGACATTGGGCATTTCGACGCATTTTGATCATTTAGAAACGCGTTTTTCATTTCGCACACGCCTTTTAGATTGTTTATGGGCCCAGCTTCCCATGATTGCAACAAAAGGGGATATTTTTGCAGAGTGGATCGAACGCCATCAATTAGGAATAGTGGTTCCTGCTCAACAAGAAGAGGCACTAGCAGAAGCGATTCTCAATTTGGTCGATCATCCGGATCACATACAAACAATTAAAGCTAATTTAGCTCATATTTGTCCTCAATTTCATTGGGAAGCTGTTATCAAGCCTTTAGAAGAGATGATAACAAGGCTCAGCTGTCAGCCAGCAGTAAAATACCCTTTAGCAGATTGCATAGCAATCTTGCAGTTTATAGGCACTAAAGTGAGAGAAAAAGGGTTCAAATTTTGTATTAATAAATTTTATCAACAATATATCACGAGAAAAGTGACGTTATAAGCTATGAAGAACAAGAGTTACTTTAAGAAAGGACTGACACTATTGAGGGATTTTACGCTCTATTTTTATAGAGGATGGCAAGCAGGTCTTTTATGGAAATATACGACTTCTTTTGTGGACACAGGTTTACGTCATTTAGATGGGGTGCGCAATTCCCTTTATATTAAGGGTCTTGAAAATGTGCATACAAAAGATGAAAAAATTCAACGCTTACATCGTAATTCTTCCGGTTTATACTCACTTTTGCCGAAAGATTCTCGCTTTTCTTATTCTGTTTTATTGCCTATCGATCAACCGCGTCCGCATTTGTTAAAAAATAGCTTAGCAAGCATTTTAGAGCAGAAAGCTCCTTTTGTAGAGATATTGATTGGTTTTGTTAGTCCCCCTTCCACTTCTATTCAAGCCATTTTAGCCACTTTCGAACAGCAATATCCCGGTAAAATACGTACATTTGATTTTTCAAAGCATGAGAAGAAAGAGTGGATTGAGAATGAATTAGTGGCACAAGCAAAAGGAAATTTCTTGTTTGTGATGGAACAAGAAGATTGGGTGCGTCCTGATCTTTTCTTTCGCTTTGATCAAACCCTGCGTATTTTTGCAGAACCAGAAAATAAAGTTCTTTACTGTGATCACAATCAAATGAATGATTCTGATTACTTTATTCCACGCGGTAGCTATCATCAGCCTACGCAGTTTTTTTTCCCTTATTTCTTTCGTCAATTTAAGCAACAAGGATTGCTTGTTCCTAAAAATTTGTGGTTGAAAGCGGGTGGATTAAATCCGCTCTTTCAAGGTGCAGAATATGAAAATCTATTATTAAATTTAGAATTAGCCGGTGCAGCTTTTCAGCATATTCCTTGCCCGCTCTATGCCTGGCGTATTTCTGCCAAACGACGCCATCCCAAGTCTCAAGAGGCTTTCGTGCAAGCTTTAAAGCATTATACGCAAACGAAGCAATTAGATTGGGCATGGACAGGAGGCTATCGTGCAGATACAGCGCGCGCGATTCCTCCCTTAAAGGCTCCGCATTGTATTCAGGTGATTATTCCTTATAAAGATCAGAAAGAAATGACCCTGCGTACCGTCCACCACGTCTTGCAGCAAAAAGGAGTGCATTTTAAAATCACGGCTGTAGATAACAACAGTACCGATCTTTCCATTGCAGAAGAAATTAAACGGTTGGGAGGAGAAGTTATTTCTATTCGTGATCCATTCCATTATTCGCGTTTAAATAATTTAGCCGTACAAAGAACGCAAACAGCCGCAGATTGTGATGTCCTCTTGTTTTTAAATAATGATGTTGACTTAGCTCCGGAAGCTTTAAGTGAAATGTTGCGTTGGATTGATCAACCAGAAATTGGAATTGTTGGGTGTCGTCTCAATTATCCGGATGGCACTTTGCAGCATGGAGGCGTGAGACAAGAAACGCAAGGCATGCGGCATATGGGATGGTTGCACGTGGAGAAATTTCGTGATTTTAAACACTTGGATGAAGCGCAAGCTTTAGGTGTTTTTGATGCGGTGACAGCAGCTTGTGCGATGATGAAACGAGAGCATTTCTTACAAGTGGGTGGATTTGATGAGACATGGTATCCCATTGCTTATAGCGATACGAATTTAGCTGTGAAATTGGCAGGAATTGGTCTTAAAAGCTTCTATACTCCTTATGCTGTCGGAATACACTATGAAAGTGTATCGCGTCATAAACAAGTCATTGAAGATTATGAAGAGACACGGTGGCTACACCAGTTATTAATTGATAATCAAAAAATTGTAGTGAATAAGTAGCACTTTATTGTTAATTTATGTGGACAAGTTTTCGCCCTTTTTGACAGTAAGCGTTTTAAGCTTTTTAAGGTCGCTTGAACCAGCATCTGTTGGCCCCAAATGGGCCATCAGATGGGGGGTCAAGAGTCCTG
>JASBUW010000174.1 GCA_030147755.1 Parachlamydiaceae bacterium | reverse complement strand
CAAAGCAGGAAGAAGTGGTTCTAATATCATCCATTGAACATCGGATAAACCTTCAAATTTACTCATAGTATTAACCTCTAGAGATTATCTCTCTAAAAGACATTATACTAAATTAATGATTTTACTTTACGGATACATTCTTAAATAAAACAAATCTCACGTTTATAAAAATTTTATTGGTTAATATTATAATATAATTATGTTGAAATATTTTTAAATATTACCAAGAGGTTAATAAATGAATCCTATAAATGATAAGATTAATTTAAATTTGTATGTGATGGCAGATGGTTGGTCTGATACATTAAATAGAAATGCAAAAGCGTGTTTCTCAACTTTTTTCTCACAAGTTAACGTGAAAGATGGTCAACAGCAGCGTCAGTTGTCTATTAATTGGAATTTTAAGCTTATTTCTAGAGATTTCACTACTGTCACAGAGATATCTTTAAAAGGTCTACCCCCAGAAAAGCTTCAAACAGCGCCAGTACAAGAAAAATCTTGTGATATTTTCGCTTGGGGACGTTATGGAAAATCGTCAGGTCGTCCGGATCGAGGTGATGTTCGAGATGCTTTTCAGGCAGCAAATGATAAAAAGATTTTAAAATCTAGCGGAGCTTTTCTTGTCATGACTCTGATGTCAGGTGAAGTTACCATTCCAGAGTATGAGGCGATATATCAAGAGTTTAAGAATAAAAAAGACTATACAATTAAGCATTCAAGTCTTCCTCCGGCTGAGACATGCCTTCTGAGTGGTGTAGGTAATGTAAATTTAGAAGAGAAAAATTCTATCACAAGTTTGATAGATAAATGGAATAACAATGAACTTCAAATAGGTTTGGCGGATGTGCAAGAGCTGGTTAATAAAGTCGTACAGAAAGCTTTTGATGAGATGAAAAATGGGTCAAAAACGGAAAGTGAAGAAAAGATTACAGAGAGCAATGAAGAAGACCGAATAAAGCGTACGAAAGCAAAAATAGCGGCAAGAAAAGCAGCAATAGAAGCAGCTAAAAATAGTTCGAATAATCAAGCTGAGGTGTTACCACCTGCCAATAAAGCTACACAAAGTCCTCCTAACTTCGGCGATGTAGTAGAATTACATGAAGCATATGATCATCCAAGTTCTCCTCCGAAAACTTTGGATGAGATGAAAAATGGGTCAAAAACGGAAAATAAAGAAAAGATTACAGAGAGCAATGAAGAAGAACGAATAAAACGTATAAAAGCAAACCTAGTGGCAAAAAAAGCAGCGAGAGAAGCAGCTAAAAATAGTTCGAATAATTAAGCTGAGGTGTTATTCCATTTCGGAAGAATAACGTTATTCTTCCGAAATGGTATTATTTGATTTTTACAGTCCTCATCTTGTGTTTTTTTATCCCTTTTGTCATATTCCAAATTTTATCAAGCTATAGCATGAGGCCTACTCCCATGACTTTATCAGAAGAAACACGTCTTTCTCGTATCAATTTACAAGAAGCTGTTCAAAAAGAAGGGGAAAAATTTCAGAAGTATTATCGTTGGCTCGAAAAAGCGATGCCCAGCATTTTTTTCGAAGAAGTCAACCACGAGAATCTGTTACTTATCACTCACAGTTTAATGGGATTTGACCTGCAAGACTATTTTTCTATTATCAATCGTAAAAATGCAGCCATTACCCTTTGTTTGGATACACCTGACGCCGATTTACGCATCTTAAGTCAATTCACTAATTATGGAATCAAAAACTATCAAGCTTATGTTTCTAGACAACCCGTCCCTTTTGAGGGGATTTCCTTACCTCTACGTATTACAACAATCGACTTTACTGAAGCAGTTGAAACAAGTGAAAAAGTTCTCAGCGAGGACTCTAGAAATGCTTTAAGAGCTCTTTTAAACAAGGAAAAACCTGAAATCACAGATGAGGAATTTGAAACGGCTCTTACGAAAATGAATGCACGTTTCAAGATCGCTTTACCTTTAGAGCGGTTGGCGTTGGCCATTTATCTTCTTTGCCGCGCCACCACTCGTGATAGCTGCCAATTTGAAGTACGCTACGAACAAGATTGGCAAGAAAAGGGTTTACCCTCCATGTATATTGTCCTTGCTTGGCGTAATACACCCAAACATAATTTTCTTTATCGCTTAGCGCGTGTCATTTATCGACATGGTTTGAGCATGAAGCGTGTGAATGCCACTTATACAGATCCTTATAGTAAAAATAGTATTCTCGTGATGGCTTTAAGCTTACATGGGAGTAATGGAGAAGCTGTTTGGGATGTGGCCGATATTCCTGATTTTTTACGCGAACTGAGTACATTTAAATATTTTGAAGCATCCGATTTGATTGAAACTGCCTTGGTCAATTCAGGTATTATTTCCGGCAATATGGCCAATTTTCTACGTGCAGCCGTGAATTTTATTCATCAAGCTTTAGTCAATATTGATCGCAATTTATATACGCTGGAAAATGTAGAAGAAGCCCTTTGTCGCCATCCGGAACTCACTGCTCAATTATGCGAAGCTTTTAAATTGCATAGCGATCCTAATGAATGTAATTTAGAAAAATTTACGCAACTACGTCAGAAATTCGCAGCAGATGTGGCCCAATTGGATACCGGACAAGAACTTAATGATAGTCGTCGTAAGAATGTGTTGCGCCAAGGAATGAATTTTATTCACCACATTCTCAAAACAAACTTTTTTAGGCTCAATTATACAGCTTTAAGCTTTCGTTTAGATCCTGCTTATTTAGATGAAATCCCTTTTGAACGTACCAAAAAATTTCCCGATCTTCCCTATGCTATTTTTTTCATCCGCGGCATGCATTTTTTTGGTTTTCATATTCGCTTTAAAGATTTAGCGCGTGGAGGCTTGCGCACCATTTCTCCTGAGCAAATCGAGCAAATGGTCGCAGAGCGTGATCATGTTTTTACCGAATGCTATAACCTTGCTTGGACGCAACACAAAAAAAATAAAGATATTCCCGAAGGGGGTTCTAAAGGTGTTATCTTTTTATATCCTTTCTCTTACATTGATGCAGAATCACCCATTTTCAAGCAGGAATTAGAATGGCTCAAAATCGATCCAAAAGAAATTGATCAACGCATTAAAGCTTTTCAAGCTGAACAAAAACTAGAATACCTTTATCAAGCGCAGCGTGCTTTCATCGATAGCCTCATCACCATTGTGAATTGTGATGCAGATGGTAAAATTCGTGCTCGTTTTATTATCGATTATTGGAAACGCCCTGAGTATTTATACTTAGGTCCGGATGAAAATATGCACGATTTTATGATTGAATGGATTGCTAACTTTAGCAAAAAATATCAATACAAACCAGGTGTAGCGTTTATTTCAAGTAAGCCCAAGATTGGGATTAATCACAAAGAATACGGTGTAACCTCTTTAGGCGTTAATGTCTACGTACACCGCGTCCTTGAACACCTAGGTATTCATCCCGAAAAAGACATTTTTACCGTTAAAATGTCCGGAGGACCCGATGGCGATGTTGCGGGCAATCAACTCCTCAATCTTTATCGTTTCTACCCCAATACCGCCAAAGTCGTGGCCCTTACAGATGGGACAGGCACCATTCGCGATGATCAAGGCCTTGATTTAAGTATTATCAAGGATTTATTTCATCAAGCTAAGGGCATTTGCTTCTATCCTCCTGAAAAACTTTCTGCAGGTGGATTTTTAGTTTGTAAAAACCATAAACGTTATCCCACACCTTACTCACAAGAAACTTTATGCTGGCGCAAAATAGGCACTTGCCTAGCTGAAGATTGGTTATCAGGAAGTGACACTCACCATCTTTTACGTTATAATGTTCATCAAGCAAAAGCCGATATTTTTATTCCAGCAGGCGGACGACCTCGTGCTTTAAATGAAAATAATATCTCAGAATTTTTGGATGAAGCCGGAAAACCCACTGCACGTGCTATCGTAGAAGGTGCTAATCTTTACTTAAATCCTAAGGCTCGTCGCTTTTTAGAAGAAAAAGGCGTCCTGATTATCAAAGACAGCTCAGCTAATAAAGGCGGAGTCATCTGCTCTTCTTTCGAGGTATTATGCGGATTAGCTTTAGATGAATCCTCCTTTATCGAATATAAAGAAGTTCTCGTGGCTGAAATTCTTGAACAAGTTAAACAATGCGCAGCCAATGAAGCCCATTTGCTACTCAATACACACATCCAAACAGGTGAATTTTTGACCTCCATTTCCGATCGCATCTCTGAACGCATTAATCAATATACCTATCAATTACTGGACCATTTCGATCTTGCTCCTCTTTCTTCAGATAGGAAAGATCCTATGATTCAATGCTTTTTAAATTATTGTTTACCTACTTTACGCGAACGATTTGCAGATAAACTCCTCAGTCAAATCCCCGATCATCATAAAAAAGCTATCATCGCTTGCTACCTAGCTTCTTATATGGTCTATCATAAAGGCTTGGATTGGTCCCCTTCCATCGTTGATGTCCTTCCTCTCATCCTCGCCGGTACTCAGCTTCCCTTTGTTAATAAATTCAGCACTTAAAGACCTTGAGTGCTAAATTTATTGACGAAATAACTTCCTCTTCTCTATAATTAAGATCAAACTTAAGAAATTTTTCTGAGGGCGAATTAGGAGAGGAGTCAGCATTTGAAAGTGTGGAAACCCGTTTCGATTAAGCGCATGGGAAAACAAGATCGTGAGCGCAAAGTTTTATTAGGTTTAGTCGATTATTATATTCGCACTGGAAAACCTGTAGGTTCCAACACGCTTAAAGAAGCGGGTTTTGGGGATTTAAGTTCAGCGACTATTCGCAATTATTTCGCACATTTAGAAGAAGAGGGCTATCTTCTACAATCTTATTCTTCTGGAGGAAGGATTCCGACTCCCTTAGCTTATCGCTTTTATGCTCAATTTTATTTGCAAGAAGAAGCGATGGATGTGGAAGAAGATATTTTTCAACCTCTGCGCGCTTTCGATTCACGCGAAATCGCGCTTTTTCTTCAAGAAGCGGCAGAAGCTTTAAGTGGAAATAGTCAATGTGCAGTGTTTTTATCAGCACCTCGTTTTGATCACGATTTTGTCATAGATCTCAAGCTAGTGAGTTTAGATGCTTATCGTTGTTTATGCATTTTAATTACCGATTTTGGAGTGGTTCAAACAGAAATTTTACATCTTCCGCTTAAACTCTCTGCGTTTGCAATTAAGCGTATCGAAAGCTATTTTCACTGGCGTTTAACTGGAATTGGAAAAATAGATAACTTAGATCCGGAAGAGGAAACCATTGCCCAAACTTTTTATAACGAAATCATGATACGTCATATTGTAGGCTACTCCAATTTTGCTGATGAAGATATTTATCGTACGGGGTTTTCACGCCTATTGACTTATGCAGATTTCCAAAAAACAAGTTTATTGGTAGGAGGTCTTGCTCTCTTTGAAGATGTCGCCAATATGCGCCGTTTACTAAAAGAGTGCCGCAGCTTGGATCAATTAAAATTTTGGATTGGAGATGATTTAACTGCTTATGGAGCACCTGACGCTAACTGCTCCATTCTTGCCATTCCTTATTATATTAATCGCAAAGCAGTAGGAGCTGTGGGATTATTAGGCCCCACACGCTTACCCTACCGCAATTTATTTAAAGTTTTACGCCTTTTCTCAGAGAGTGTCAGCGAAGCCTTAACGCGTAACATTTATAAATTTAAAATTAACTTTCGACAGCCTGAAAAAGGCATCGTTTACTCACAAAAAGCAGGACAACGGTTGATTGGGCAATCTCGCCTCATTTTATTAGAGGACAAACGTAAAGAAAATTAAGAGGAGGACATAAGATGGTAGACCAAGAAGAAGAAAGAGATGAGGAAGAGAAACAACCAGAAGACATTGCTTTTGAATCTGCTCATGTGAATCCCAAGCGCGTATTTATTACAGATGAAGAATTAAAAGGCATGCAGAAAGAATTAATAGATTACAAGGATAAGTATTTGCGTTTACTGGCTGATGCGGAAAACTCACGCAAACGCTTACAAAAAGAACGTCAAGAAATTACGCGCTACGCCACCGAAAGCTTAGTGCTAGATTTTTTGCGTCCCTTAGATAACCTAGAAAATGCTTTACGTTTTGCACAAGACATGTCAGACGAAGTGCGTAATTGGGCATTTGGTTTTCAAATGATTTTGGCCCAATTCAAAGATATCTTAGCCCAAAATGGCATCACTTCCTTCGAATCGCAAGGCAAACCTTTTGATCCTCATCTTCACGAAGCAATTGAAATGGTGGAGTCAACAGAAGAACCGGGAACGGTCATTGAAGAGTGCATTAGAGGCTATCAAATGGGAGATCGTATTATTCGTCCCGCACGCGTGAAAGTCGCTAAAGAGAAAGCAAAAGAAAACGGGAAATCTCCTAAAATAGAAGAAGCAAATCAAAGTTAACACATTTAAATGTATAAGAAGGAGGTTTGACTATGAGTCAAAGTCAAACAAAGAAAGGACGTATTATTGGAATCGATTTAGGAACCACCAATTCCTGCGTATCCATTATGGAAGGTGGAACTCCTAAAGTCATTGCCTCGGCTGAGGGAACACGCACGACACCATCTGTCGTGGCTTTTAAAGGAGATGAACGCTTAGTCGGCATTCCAGCCAAACGACAAGCTGTAACGAATCCCGAAAACACGATTTCTTCTTCTAAGCGCTTTATTGGTCGTAAACACCAAGAAGTTCTTAGTGAAATTAAAACGGTTCCTTATAAAGTGACTAGCAACAGCAATGGCGATGCTGTTTTCGAAGTACAAGGCAAAATTGTCACTCCAGAAGAAGTTGCTGCTCAAGTTTTAATCAAAATGAAGGAAACAGCGGAAGCTTATCTAGGTGAAAAAATTACAGAAGCGGTCATTACAGTCCCCGCTTATTTTAACGATTCGCAACGTCAATCCACAAAAGATGCAGGGCGTATTGCCGGTCTTGACGTCAAACGTATTATTCCTGAACCCACAGCCGCTGCGCTAGCTTATGGATTAGACAAACAGCATACCGATAAAAAAATTGCGGTTTTCGACTTAGGCGGCGGAACATTCGATATTTCTATTTTGGAAATTGGCGATGGCGTTTTCGAAGTTCTTTCAACCAATGGAGATACGCATTTGGGTGGAGACGACTTTGACAATGAAATCCTCAAATGGATGATCGAAACCTTCCGTCAAGAACAAGGCATTGATTTAAGTCATGACAAAATGGCTCTTCAACGTTTACGCGACGCCGCAGAGAAAGCTAAAATTGAATTGTCAGGTGTCCAATCAACGGAAATCAATCAACCGTTTATCACGATGGATGCGTCAGGCCCTAAACACTTGTCGATGACCTTGACACGTGCGAAATTAGAAAGCTTAACACACAATTTGATCGAACGTACTCGTGAGCCTTGCTTAAAAGCTCTTAAAGATGCCGGCTTAAATAAAGATAATATTGGAGAAGTCATTCTTGTCGGTGGGATGACTCGTATGCCTGCTGTGCAAGAAATTGTGAAGAGCATTTTCGGAAAAGAAGGACATAAAGGCGTTAATCCTGATGAAGTTGTGGCTGTCGGAGCTGCCATTCAGGGAGGAGTCCTTTCAGGTGTTGTGAAAGACGTCTTATTGCTTGACGTCACACCTTTGACATTAGGAATTGAAACATTAGGTGGTGTCATGACACCTCTAGTGGAACGCAATACCACGATTCCTACGCAAAAGAAACAAGTTTTCTCGACTGCAGCTGATAACCAGCCTGCTGTGACAATTCGTGTTCTACAAGGTGAACGCAAAATGGCCAATGACAACAAAGAAGTGGGACGTTTTGATTTAGCAGATATTCCACCTGCTCCTCGTGGAACACCGCAAATTGAAGTCGCTTTTGACATCGATGCGGATGGTATTTTACACGTATCTGCCAAGGATTTATCAAGCGGAAAAGAACAAAAAATCCGTATTGAAGCCCAATCGGGACTGCAAGAGGAAGAAATCAAGCGCATGGTACGTGACGCAGAAGTGCACGCCGAAGAAGATAAAAAGAAAAAAGAAGAAGTGGAGCAACGCAACGAAGCTGATTCTTTAGCGTTCCGCGCTCAAAAAGCGTTGGACGAATATAAGGATAAGATTCCTCAAAATATTGCAAGCGATGTATCAAGCAAAATTGACGCAGTCAAAAAAGCGTTAGAAGGGCAAGACATTGGACGCATTCGTACTGCTAAAGAAGAGCTAGATCGTGCAATGCAACATATTGGTGAATCGATGGCTAAGGCAGGTGGTCCAAGTGGACAAGCCTCTACAGCTGGTAACGAGCAGGCCTCTTCTACTGGTGGACAACAAGGTGGTGGTCAACATCAACACCAGCAGCAACAGCAGCAAAGTGGAGCGCATAAAGGTTCTGATGATATTGAAGAAGCGGAAGTCGAAATTATTGACGACAATAAACCTTCTTAATCTCTTTTAAAGAGGCAGGGGATCTTGCCTCTTCATATAAAAAGACAAACGACACTAAAGACACCAAGGCCCTTAAGGACAAAGAAGACAAAAAAATAAAAACGTCCACTTTGTCCTTAAGGACCTTGGTGTCTTTAGTGTCGTTTGTCCTTTGTCCACTTAGTCGTTTTTTTTCGTTACGTGAATGCAATGACATAGTACTTAAAAAGCTTGCTAAAATTCCTTGAATATTGCCATAAACATATTGTTTACTCACCTCTGCATTAGGAAACAATATGTACACCTACTTTACTCTTTTTCTATCTATACTCTGTTTAGCACCTTTTTATCTCCTAGCAGATAACATTGCCTTTCAATGGAATCAAATCACGCTAAATTTAATCAAAGATTCAGATACGCCTGCTTCTATTGCAGCCCGCTCACTTGCCATTGTCCACACCTGCATGTTTGATGCATGGGCAGCTTATGACAGGAAAGCCATTGGAACACGGCGTGGAGATAGTTTAAGACGTCCCAAAAAAGAAAGAACGGATGCAAATCGCGAAAAAGCCATTAGCTATGCTGCTTTTAAAGCATTGACCGATCTATTTCCTCTTTATGAACCTGTTTTAAATACACTCATGAACCAGTTAGGTTATGATCCATTTGATCAATCTACTGATCCGATTAAACCTGCCGGCATTGGCAATTTAGTTGCGCATGAAGTGTTGCATTTTAGACATTTTGATGGATCCAATCAATTGGGAAACGAACTTAATAGCAATGGTCTTCCCTATTCAGATTACACAGGTTACAAATCGGTCGATTTCTCTGCGCTTTTAGCCCATCCGGATAAATGGCACCCTTTAGAAGGTCAAACCTTTGTTGTCCCACATTGGGGCCTTGTGACTCCTTTTGCGCTTGCTTCCGGCAATGAAATCGTACCCACCCCTCCTCCTATGTATCCTTCTAAAGCCTTTCATGTGCAAGCTGCGAATATTTTAGATTTGAGTGAAGCTCTCAATGATGAAACAAAGGCCATTGCAGAATATTGGGCGAATGGCAGTGGAACAGTGACAATTGCAGGCCACTGGAATGTCATCGCACAATTTATCTCTCGTCGAGATCATCACGCACTGGGAGATGATATTAAAATGTTTTTTGTGTTGAATAACGCTTTATTAGATACTAGTATTGCCACCTGGAATGCCAAAAAGCTCTATGATTCGATTCGCCCCCTCACAGCCATTCGACAGCTTTCTGCCGGCAAACATATCAAAGCCTGGGCTGGACCCGGACAAGGCATCAAAGAGATTAAAGCAAATCGTTGGCAATCTTATTTGCCTACACCCCCTTCACCAGAATATGTGTCTGAACACAGTGCCCTTAGCAGTGCTGCTGCTACCGTACTTGAGTTGTTTACTGGAAATGAATTTTATGGCAATTCGGTGACCATTTCACGCGGTTCTTCTTTCATTGAACCTGGGCTCACACCTGAATCGGATGTAGTATTATGCTGGCCTAATTTTAAGGACGCGGCTGATCAAGCAGGATTAGCCACTCAAATAGGCGGCATTCATTTTGAAATGGCAGTGGTACAAGGCAGCAAAATGGGAGAGAAAATTGGCGCAATGGTGTTTACGAAAGCGTCTCATTTTATGCAAGGCATTCAGTTGCAAGACAGATAAAGACAAAAAGAACTAAGTCATTCGTAAGATCAGAATGTACATCAAACGTCATTTATATATGATGTTGTTTGATAAGATCTTTAAGATAATTTTTTGGTAATACGCGTTAGCGTTTGGAGTGCGAAGGCCCTCCTTCGCTTTCATACGAGGCAACTTTCATAAAAGCGAAGGAGGGCCTTCGCACTCCAAACGCTAACGCGTATTACCAGTTTATTTAAGACATAGAATGAATGTTCGGCAAATAAAGGCAGACACTGCCTTCTACCCTTTTCTTTGGAAAATCATGACTTCTGATTCAAACCCTTGCAGATTGACATATCCAAAGATTTTACTGTTGAGATCGATTAAATTGAAATCAGACAAATAAGCGAGATAATGCTCCCGCGTGGTTTGTTCAAGCACACCACAACTATTGTCTTCCGTCATGAGAGGTTTGCCATAACGTGAATTGCGCAACAGCACATAATGCTTGGTTAACGCATCAATATACGTCACATAATTTTTAACGACATCGGGTTCCATTTCCTGAAAAGAGATATAATTGACCGCTAAATCCACTTGTCCTTTCACTTTAGGCAATTGCCAAGGACATAAAACTATTCCACGATAATTTTGACGCACTTTTTCAATATCGATAGTCTCCATCTCCCGACTCTGACTATAATCTAAAATGGCATCTTTACCAAAAACACTTTGTAGATAATAAGTCGCAGCAGCGGCCAAGGGAGGAAGATCTACATCTATATAAAAATAGTTTTCCGGAGTAGCTTTCAAAAAGATTTCTCCTAATGAACCATATCCTCCTCCGATTTCCATGATCGTGTGAATCAATGAGGTATCGACACGTCTCTTCAAAAAAGCAAGACCGCGTAAATAATTCAAAGGAGTAGGCGTATAAAAGCGTCCATCGAATTGAAAAGACTCTACAGGTTTACCTACAAGACTTTCACTAAACGCTTGTAAATGGGGCGGTTTTTCATCTCTATCATAAGTCAAAAACGTGTCATAATCTTCTTGAGCCATTTCTAAATTGCCCACTGCTACCCATATACTGTTAGCACTTTTCGTATTTTTGAAATTCTCAAATCCAAAATTTTCGAAATCTTTCACAATTGCAGGAATGACACTTTTCCAAAATTGAGTAGGTTGGAAGCAACGCGGAGCCGCTTCCATATCCACCAACATCTGCTTGAGAATGACTTGATATCTATCTGCCATCATTAATCTAAATTATGAGGTCCAAACGCATCCGGCAATAAACAGCTCAATGTTGTTTCTTTGACCAAATGTCCGTTTTCATCACCAATTAACACCACCATATTTGGATTGAATTCATTCATCACTTGCCGGCAAGCGCCGCAAGGAAATCCCCCATCTCTTGTGACCACAGCAATCGCCACAAAATCGGTCACTCCTTCAGAGATAGCCTTGAACATCGCCACTCTCTCTGAACAGCATCCCACACCATAAGAAGCATTTTCCACATTACATCCTTGAAAAATAGCTCCACGATTGGTTAAAAGGGCTGATCCTACTTGATAGTGAGAATAAGGAGCATAAGCTGTTCTACGCGCTTCACGCGCCAATTGAATAAGAGTTTGCTTGGTTTTGCTATCCATGTTTTTATAATCCTGCCTTTCTCGTCCATTTGCCAAAAGAACCTGTTGGCTCAATAAGATGATCATTCCGAATAATAACGCTAGCTTTTTCATGATGTTCTCTCCTCTCTTTTACAACTAAAACACATCTACTTATTTATGCTTCTTGGATTTTAAATGCAAGAGGTGTGATAAAAATTCATCTATAAATTAAATTTTTAAAACAATTTAATAGATATTAATTAATTTATTGAATAATATTATTTTTTAAATAAATTATATTCTGTCATTTATTGTTTTCACTAAACATTGATAATTGAAGAACCTGGATTTTCCTTTCTTGTTATCCCAAAATCGCTTATAACATCTCTCGAAGCTTTTAGTCTTTTTAAATTAAGGAGATGACCTTATGACTGCAACATGGCGTTATTTACTGATCCTGCCTCTTTGTTTGAGTTTATGTCTATTGACTGCTTGCCGAAAGGATAAGCCGCTTGCTCATCAAAAAACATTAAAAGTAAGCTCTGAAAAAGATGTTCAAACATTGGATCCACGCTGTGTACGTGATTTAGGAACCACCACCACCATTCATATGCTCTATGAAGGGCTTATGCGCAGCCAAAAAGAAGGCCAGCTTGTTCCTGCTATGGCTGAATCTGTGTCAATTTCTCCTGATCAAAAAACTTATACTTTTCATTTACGTCATAGTTATTGGTCCAATGGCGATCTTGTCACGGCTAAAGATTTTGAAGAAACGTGGAAAAGTGCTCTGGATCCCCAATTTCCTTGTCCCAATGCGTATCAATTTTATGCGATTAAAGGCGCCCAAGACGCGAAAGAAGGAAAGGCTCCGCTTCAAGACGTAGGTATACGCGCTGAAGATGATGCGACTTTAGTGGTTACCCTTGCTCAACCGACACCCTATTTTCTGCAACTCACTTCCACACATTTTTATTATCCCGTTCATGAATCTTTACGCAAACAAGATGTCCATGCAGATCCTTTAAGTGATGCCGCGCTTATTACCAATGGACCTTTTCAACTCGAAAAATGGAATCGACAAAATGAGCTCACCGCTGTGCCTAATCCCTATTATTGGGATAAAAAAAGCGTGCACTTGGATCGCGTGGCTTTGATCATGTTGGATAATCCTGTAGCTTTACAAGCTTTTCAGCGTGGAGAAATAGAATGGACTGGCTCTCCCCTCTCTACCGTATCAACAGATGCGATTGCTTCGCTTAAACGTCAACGGCAATTGGAAGTGATGCCTGCTGCAGGCGTGTACTTAATCCGCCTCAACACAGAACGTGCGCCGTTTGATCAGCCTAAAATGCGTCAAGCTTTTGCCTTCGCTTTGAATCGAACAGACCTCGTCGAACATGTGTTGCAAGGCAATCAAATTCCTGCGCTCGGTATTGTGCCTCCTGCTTTTCTCCCAGGCAAACCTCTGTTCCACGATCATGATGTCACGCATGCACGTCAACTGTTTCAAGAGGCTTTAAGCGAACAGGGATTAACTGCACAGAATTTTCCTGCTGTGACTGTTTGTTATGCTAACAACGAACGTTCCCATAAAATTGCCCAAGTGACGCAACAACAATGGAAAGATGTTTTAGGCGTACAAGTGGATTTACAGAGTTGTGAAAGTAAGATGTTTTTAGAACGTTTGAAAAAACAAGATTACCAAGCAGGAATTGGCAACTGGTTTGCAGATATACGTGATCCCATTTCTTTCTTAGAAGTGTTCAAATTTAAATCGAATGGCACGAACAATACGCAATGGGAAAGTCCTCAATTCATTGCTTTATTAGACCAATCGGCTCAAGCAACTCAACCTAAGCAACGCAATCAACTTCTCAAAGAAGCCGAAAATACCCTGATGCAAGATATGCCTATTATCCCCTTGTTTTACTCCACTTATAACTATGTGAAGCATCCCAAGGTAAAAGGAGTCTATTTCTCTGAATTAGGTTATTTAGACTTTAAGCATGCTTATTTAGATGTACATGAGTAACCATGGATATCGTACGCTATGTGATGCGTAAATGCCTCGCGTTTGGCTGCTCGCTCTTTGTGATTGCCAGCTTGACATTTTTTTTGATGAAAATGGCTCCTGGCGATCCCTTTACGGAAGATCAATCTTTACGAAGCGATATGCATGATGCTCTACTGAAGCACTATGGACTTGATCGCGCTTGGTATGTCCAATATGTCGATTACTTGAATGATTTATTGCATGGACATTTAGGTTATTCGTTAAAATATCAGGGACAAAGCGTCAATAAAATCATTCAAAAAGGCTTTGCAGTCTCCGCTCAGCTTGGATTACAAGCTTTTGTTTTAGCCTTAACAGTAGGCATTAGTTTAGGCACATTAGCCGCTTTATATGCCGACCGCTGGCCCGATCGCAGTGTGCTTTTTTTTACCACAGTAGGCATTTCGATTCCAAGTTTTATCATGGCCGCTCTTTTGCAATATGCGTTGTCCATTTATTTTCCTTTCTTCCCTCTGGCACGCTGGGGAACGATTTGGCACACGATTTTACCCACACTGGCTTTAGCTGCCATGCCAACTGCTTTTATTACACGCTTAACACGCACAGGATTGCTAGACGTATTGCAAACGGATTACATTAAAATGACGCGTGCCAAAGGAATACCTTTTCGCATCTGGCTATGGCGTCATGCGTTGCGTAATGCGCTGTTGCCTGTATTGAGTTATGCAGGTCCTTTGTTGGCTAACATTTTGGTGGGAAGCTTCATTATAGAAAAAATTTTCAGTATTCCGGGATTAGGTCAATGGTTTGTCAATAGCGTGATGAACCGCGATTATTCGCTCATCATGGGACTCACTTTTTTTTACAGCATCCTTTTATTAAGTGCCGTCTTTTTACTCGATCTCGTCTATGGATTATGGGATCCTCGTATTCGCCTCATCAATCAAGAGAATTAAGCATCATGCAAAAAGTCATTTCATTCACGGCTTGGCAACGATTTTGGAGCCATTCTTTGGGACGCTTAGGTGTCGCTTTATTGATTCCCATTTTATTTTTGCTGGTGATGGGTCCTCTTCTGACAGGTTATCGCTATGATGAAATTCATCTCATTTCCAAGAATCATCCTCCTTCTACTCAATTTTGGTTTGGCACAGATGATCTAGGACGCGATGTGTTTACACGCGTTTGCTATGGGGCACGCATTTCGTTGAGCATTGGATTACTCGCTGCTTTTCTAGATCTTTGCCTAGGATTGATTTGGGGAGGTATCGCAGGTTTAGTGGGAGGACGCCTCGATGAAATCATGATGCGTTGTGCCGACATTCTCTACTCGCTCCCCTATTTATTGGTCGTGATCTTGCTAACTGTTGTGTTGGATCCCGGTATTATGTCGCTCTTAATTGCGATGACATTAACCGGATGGATTACCATGGCACGCATTGTGCGCGGACAAATGTTATTGCTGAGAGAAATGGATTTTACGTTAGCGGCAAAAGCACTTGGAGCAAGTCAAGCACGCATTTTATTTATCCATTTGCTTCCCAATGCGCTGGGACCCATTCTCGTGACCCTCACGCTGACGATTCCTTCTGCTATCTTTGCAGAAGCCTTTTTGAGCTTCTTAGGACTCGGCATCCAAGCCCCTTTAGCGAGTTGGGGTACCATGGCTAATGAAGGTTTAACAGCGCTTCAATTTTATCCTTGGCGGCTTTTTTTTCCTGCGTTGCTCATTAGCCAAACCATGCTTGCCTTTCATTTGATTGGAGAAGGTTTAAAAGCGACTTTTCATCAATCTTTGCAAGGAACCTACTTCTAATGACTCCTTTACTTCAAGTGAATGACTTGCATTTAACTCTAAAGGCTCCTGCCGGAAACTTAACGCTTCTCCATCAATTGGCGTTTACACTCTATTCAGGCGAAATAGTCGGATTGGTTGGCGAATCAGGTTGCGGCAAAAGTTTAACAGCCTCTGTTCTGCTCCGACTTCTCCCCTCATCTTTTCATGTTTCCGGTTCTCTTCTGTTTGAAGGAGAAGATCTATTAAAATTCTCTTCTCGAGAACTCTCTCGTTTAAGAGGAAACCGTTTAAGCTTAATTTTGCAAGATCCTGCGTTAGCTTTAAATCCTATTCTCCCCATCGGCATTCAATTGACAGAAGGCCTGCGCTATCACAAGAAAATCTCTAAAAAAGAAGCGTGGCAGATAGGAATCTCATGGCTTCATCGTGTAGGGATTGGCGATGCAGCTTACCGCATGCGACAATATCCGCATGAACTCAGTGGTGGAATGAAGCAGCGCCTGCTCATTGCCATGGCATTGATTTGCCGCCCTTCTTTACTGATTGCAGACGAACCCACAACAGCTTTAGATGTCACGATTCAAGCGCAAATCTTGGATCTTTTGCAAACGCTACAGCAAGAAGAACAAACCAGCATTTTGCTCATTACACATGATTTAGGTGTTGTCGCGCGTTGTTGCCAACGTGTCATGGTGATGTATGCGGGACAAATTGTAGAAATCGGTGCTGTCGATCAAGTGTTAATGGCTCCCCAGCATCCTTATACACAAATGCTGCTAAAATCACGCCGCAGCTTAGAACAAGGATGCGTTAATCAGCCTTTAGAAACATTAGAAGGCACACCACCTTCTTTATTCAGACAAAAAATCGGTTGTGCATTTGTGTCACGTTGTCCTTTTGGCATGCCCATTTGCCAACAACAATCCCCTCCTTTTATTCAACTAGAAAAGGCTACAGTCAATTGTTGGCGTTCTTCTACCCTACAGGAAGCCTCATGAAACCGCTTTTAGACATCCAACATCTCTCTAAGCAATACCGCTTGGGACGTCAAATCATACAAGCCGTGCAAAACGCCTCTTTTTCGTTAATGCCAGGAGAAATTTTAGGATTAGGAGGAGAAAGTGGATGTGGTAAATCCACAATTGGCAAACTCATCATGCGCTTGATCGAACCAACAGCCGGCAATCTTCTTTTTGAAGGGCAAAATCTGCGTCATGCAGTAGATTGGCGCAAAAAAATCCAAATGATTTTCCAACATTCTTCGGCTTCTTTAAATCCACGTTTTACTGTAGAAGACACATTGAATGAACCCTTTATCATTCATGGCTTAGCGCAAGGCTCAAAACGCGCACAACGTTTAATGGAGCTGCTCATACAAGTAGGTCTATCAGAAGACTACTTAAAACGCTTACCACATGAATTAAGCGGAGGACAAAAGCAACGCATTGCCATTGCACGTGCACTGGCAGTCACGCCCCGTCTATTAATCTGTGATGAGCCTTTTTCTGCTTTAGATGTATCTGTACAAGCTCAAATTATTAATTTATTGGCTCGTCTACAGCGTGAGCAGCAATTATCTTATTTGGTCATTTCCCACGATTTGTCTATCTTGCGCTATTTATCTCATCGTTTAGCTATTATGTATCTAGGAGAACTTATCGAATGGGGACCTAGCACAAGCGTATACGAAGCGCCTTTACATCCCTATACACAAGCTTTAGTGGCTGCGGTCTTGTCAACAGATCCTATGAAAGAACGTCATCGTTCGCGGGTTGTCCTCAAAGGTGAAACTCCAAGTTTGTTACAAAAAACACCGGGTTGTGCCTTTTATGGACGCTGCCCCTTTGCCAAAAAAATTTGTCAAACTAAAAAACCTATTTTGCGAGAGGTGCAATCTCAGCATTTTGCTGCGTGCCATCTCTATAATGAATAGACTTCTTTCGAAACTGGTGATGTTTGAGATTTTTTCAGATTTGTTTGAGATTGAATTTTTGATTTTATTTGACATACCCGTCTAGGGTAGGCAAAGAAAATCAAAAATTCAAGATCAAGCAAAGATAAAAAAGATCAACATCGCCGGTTTCGAAAGAAGTCTAATAAAAGGACAAACGACAAAAATGAGACCAACGACCTTAACGACAACGTGAAATCGTTTTATTTCCAATTTTTTTTGCCATTCAAAAAATTCGGAAGGCCTTATTTTAAATCGCGCAAAATTACCTTCATGAAGACTACTCACTTCAATCTCTGCAATCTCTGCAAATTTTCTAACCTTAAAGTTGCGCGATAAAAAGAATCGCGCAATAAATTAACTTGATATTGCGCGATTGTCTACTTTCGCGCAATATTTATCTATTAAAGTTGCGCGATAAAAGAAATCGCGCAACTTTGAACTCTATTTAATATTTGAGTTAATTTTAAATTTGAATCTTAGGAAATAACGAGTAAATCGATATCAGGCGGCAATACTTCCGAAATTTCTTGTACAATATTACCCCTCAACATCTGCAGCATCACACTATGTCTAGGACGTCCCAATATTAATCTGGAAATGTGCAAACGCTGCGCCATGCTCATAATAGTCTCTACAGGGGAATCACTGACTTCATAAAAAAACTTAATATTCACTTCATGCGCGCTATCTTTCGCGTAGTCAAAGATACGGCACGCCTCCGGGTCATCTAGCCACATCCGATGACGATCTTCTTCTGTCATCACTTTTTGTTCGCGTATAAATAGAATATAGAGAGGTTGATTATATTGTTTAGCTTCTTGAAGGGCAAAATTTAGTGTTTTACCAATGGTGCGCACTGCACAAAGAATCGCGCCTTGATGCAAAGGCACACGTGTATCATCTGTAAATAAAGAGGCATGTCGCAATTTGACTTTTTTTGAGGTCCACTGGCGTTGCCGGAATTCAACGACTAAAGCGCGTAAGATCAATCCAATGGTCATCACAGAGAAAGCAAATCGCCTCGCATCAGGCTTATCAATGAATAACGTGATTTCAATAGACATCATGATGGCAAATGTAAACCACATCAAGTAGCGCTCAAATTTTGACATAGGAACAGTGCGATCATAAGCTGTTACGCCTAGATTGGTGGCGATCGCTCCGACAAATCCCACTGCATATAAATTCGCTAAACCTGCCACATCATGAACAATTAGTACAATCAAAGCAGGCACTAAAGCCGCCACCAATAAGGGATATTTTGGTACCCCAAAATAGTTGAGTTTTTGAAAAAGAGAGGGCATTTCTCCATCGCGCGACATCACAAATAAAAGTGAGACAAGTGCCACCATAGCAGTATTGACAGCTGAAAGCAATAAAATGGCAAAAGTTAAACCGACGATATAACCAAAAATATGCGCAACAATTGTTCCCCCCCAGTAGTGAGATACAAAGTACTCTCCCATATAACGCAGCATCTGGTCACGAATGCTTTCTCCTCCAGGTGCCTGTACATTGCCATCTACCAGCGTCAATCCAGGCAACGCGTTCATCATCAAACCAAAGAAAGCTGTAAAGAAACAAACTTCCATCATGACCCACAAAATAGCCTTAGTAGAAGCTTGAGAGACAGAAGGATTATTTTCTTCGGTTGTACCAGGATTCAATCGCATTACACCGGTTGTATTGGCAATGGCTTCCACTCCGGATAAAGCCACAATAACACTCACAAAGTGCACCCAATTCGGCCAAAATCCCGGTTTAAGAGGAGTAGTATGATGAATAGCATCGTCGACATAAGGTAAAGCAATAATTCCCAAAATCACAACTATAAAAGCCGTCGAAATCGCACATAATAAAGCAAAATTTCCTGAATGCCGAGGACCAAAGAAATTGAGTACACCAATAAAGCAGATCGAACCCACTGCCCAATATACCGGATGAGCCACTTCCAAATATTCAAAACAAGATAAGGCGCTCAAGGAAGCGGTGATGAGGTAGTCTGCAATGAGAAAAAAAGCCCCGATTAAAGCTAAAACTTCTGAACGTTTACGGGCAGCGGTGTAAACGCCTCCTCCCGTCGGACTAAATTTGCAAATGGTAATATAATTGAATCCTACTAACGCCATTAAACAGCTCATGGCGATGATGAGCCAGACAGAACTATAGCCTGCAATGGCAAAAGCCAATCCAATGACATACGCTTTACTTGTGCCCCAATCTCCATAGAGAATGGCAGCCGCTTGCGCAGCATTGACGTTACGAGGTCTTTTAGTAGCAGAAGATAGCATTTATCGGCTCTTTTTAGTAAATCAAAGCAATCCTTCATCATAAGATAAAGGATTAATTTGAAGCAAATTTAGAAAGAGCTTTTACAGGATAATTGCATTTTAGTGGACAAAAGGACAAACGACACTAACGACACTAACGACACCAAGACCAAGGACCTTAGAGACAAAGTGGACTTGTGGACAGCAATAACATTTTTTGTCCACAAGTCCACTTTGTCCTTTTGTCCACTAAAATGCGTTAGTCCTGAGAACTTTTAGCCTTCATTTACTCGTTTTTGCTCATGCAATTGTTTGTAGAGCAAAGCTGAATTCAAGAAACCATCTCTGCAATGAGTGTTGTATGCTTTACCATCGATATTCACTACACCCTTTATGATATGACCTGTATAGTTTTGACCATTAATTATCGCTTCGTAAAAAGCATCTTTTTTCATTAGAGCCTTATTTAATTCTTCCATAGAAAATAAGAAGACTCCTTTAATAGCTTCCGTTCTTTCTCGCTTAGGAGCTTCTAATCGAACTGTTTTACCCATGAAAATAGGCACAACGGAATTCATAACCCCTGGATCAGTGGCAACTTCACCTAAATAAGTCGCTTCTTTAATCCTAAAACCAGTTTCTTCAAGAGCTTCTCTTACAGCAGTCTCTTCAGGAGTTTCAGGGATTTCAAGCAATGGATTTTCAGGATCTTGTTTAGTTTTAGCCCCTCCACGAGGAAGTTCAAATTCAAATGTACGCGTTGCATGACGAAAATTTAACACGAGTACAATTTTTTCATTGCCTTGATCATCCACCACAATAGGCATCATAACTGCCCCTTTACCTTGTAGAAAACGCTGATAAGTATGTTGATGCCCAACGGGAGACCTGACATTATCTCTCACTATTTTCCATCCAAACGGTCCATCAAAAACGAGTCCTGCTTGACTAAAAGCTGCTGCTGTTGCATGAGATCCTAATCTTGCATACAGTCTTTGATAGGTTTGCTGATACATCTCTTGTATCTTCTCTTCATCCGTCACAATCTCATATACACCCTCTGTACGATCATTATACTCGCCAATCAATTCAGGATTTTTTGCTAATAATTCAAAATAATTGATTAAAGCCTTTTCACCCTCAGTAAGGGGCTTCTCATTAATTTGCAACGGTTGCAAAGGATCAGTATCTTTCACAGTATAAGGCGATTGAATATGCCACTCTGGAGAATCCCAGATTTTATTCCATTCACGCATCACTTTAAGGCTGGTATTATACATATTGGCTGCTAAGAGATAAGAACCCGCTTGCGGTTCTTTTTGACAAGCTTCCATTTGAGCATGTACACGATTAATAGTAGCAATACGATTCTTAAGTCCTAACACATCATTTCTTTGAATCTCATTAATCCAAGAAGCCTTGTCAATGGTATGGGCTTGCCGATCTGCTTTTGACTGCTTATGCAAACGACCATTGACAACTTCAAGGCGATGGGACTGATCTTTTTTATAACATTTATAAACAACTTTTAGATCTTCAACTGCCTGTTGGTAATTCAAATAATGATCTTGTGAAATGATCACTTCATAAGGAGCAAGATGAATGGGTGTCATAACTTAAACCTTTTATTTTTAATTTAAAGAAAGAGGGTCATGTAAAGTTTTTTCTCTGTGTCCTCTGTGCTCTCTGTGGTAAATTAATAAAAATAACCACAGAGGACACGGAAGAGAAAAGATAAATGCTTCTCATACGACTAAAAGATTGGCCCTACCACTTAGGCCAATTTGAGAAAATGCGCGACAAATCGTGATAGGTCAGAAAGATAAAAAATCCAATCAACAAGATCGCAAAAGGAATAATCAATTTTTCCAAAGTTTTAGATTTTAAACGCCTTCCTGTGATTAGCTCGTAAAGAGAGAAACAGATCGTGCCCCCATCTAGAACAGGTAATGGCAACAAATTCAGAACTCCCAAATTCAAACTAATAGCGCCTAACCAAAATAAAGCTTCTTTAATGCTGACCATCGAATGATCATGCACAACTTGTACAATTCCGATCGGCCCGCTCATCCATTTAGGATTTAAAGACCCCGTAAACAAAGCCTTAAGTGTATGCCAAATCTCTTCAAACACTTTATTAAAGAGCTCAAGCGGATTAGGGTTATATTGAACACGCTCATCTTGAATAGCAGGCAATCCTAATAAAAGCTGTTTATCACGGTTTTCCAAAAGAGCGCGTGCTTGTGCACGTTTTTCAGGATCATCAATATTGTCAATTTCACGCTTTTGTTCACGTAACTCTTCAGCTAAAAGAGCTTGATTTTCTGCGCTTAGGTGAAAATCTTGACGCATTTTAGGCACAATGGACTCTAGTAAATGCAGGTTGCCTGCAGCTTGTGGGCCAGAACTCAATCCAATTTGCGCAATCAATTTTTGCAAATCTTCCCAACGAAATTGCTGATCAAATAACGCATCAGCTTGCTGCCAAGTAGGCACCGCAGCTAGTTTTGCGTCACGTTCCACAATGATATTGACATGGTGTTGTTGCAAATGAGAAAGAATTTCATAAGAATAAGAGACAGGAATGCCATCTATCGCGACAATTTTATCCCCTTCTTCTAAAGGAGCTTCTAGCGTAGAAAATACATGTCTAGGATAAGCTTCTTCTTCTTTATCCTTATCAATAAATTTGACCGGCTCTTCTACCACACCTTCATTATTGAGATTGTAGGGAATCGTATACAATTTCGGTAACTTCACATTATTGAGCTGCGCTTCAAATTGCCAATCAATCAACTCTTCTTTGAATTCAGGATCTAACCTCAGTTCTTCTACCCTCACACGCGGCACACGACGTAATAATACATCTTCCCCACGTTTAATGGTTAATAAAGCCTTGGCATCGTTCAAAACATGTGTCAGCTGTTGAGAAGAATAAATCGGCACACCGTCTACCCACACAATACGATCGCCATATTCAATCCCACTGTCTTGCATGGGAGAACCTTCCGGCAAAGGATTATCTTTGTTATTAGGAAGACGATCATAAAGGACATAGCTAGCAGGCTGTAAAATGCCTGCAGTCAGAATATCTTTATCCACTGCACTTGGATGGGAATAAGTCTTGACAGTATATTGAAAAGGCGTTTTTTCTTTTGTATGAAAATTAATGCGATTACCCTTTACTTCAATTTCACCATCCGCTGTCATCGGAGCAGAAATATGATCTTTGGCTCCTTGAAACGCTTGGCCATTATAAGAAAGAATTTCATCTCCGGGACGAATTCCCTTTTGATATAGCTCAGATTTGGGATCCAACCAGCCTATTCTGCTCGTATAATCACTAAAGTTTTTGGTACGCCCTCCTAAAAACCACAAAGCAGCAAATGCAAGGATAGCAAAAACAATATTGACAAAAGGACCCATAAAAGCCACTTTGATACGGTCAAGCGGACTCTTCCCGAAGAATCCATCTTGCACTTCATACAAATCTTTTGGATCCGCTGTATCCATGCCTGCTATTTTGACATAACCACCAAAGGGTAACCATCCAATTTGCCAGCGTACACCATCGCGCACCCAACTATAGATAGGCTTTCCAAATCCAATGGAAAATGTTTCGACACGCATTCCCAAACGACGCGCCATAAAGTAGTGACCTAGCTCATGAATGAAAACCAAAAAGCTAAGGCCTAAAATAGCAAGGATGACATACAAAATACTGACAAGTGTCATAGTTCCTGGTACCTTATTAGAAATCTTGAAAAATATTTAATAGTATACCAGGACAGGCGAAAAAGTCAACATGAAGAAAAGTCTTGAAGCCCAGGGCTCTAAAAATTGTTTGTCTATCACATTATTTCCTCATGTGGCTTTTTTCGCTTCGCAATGAAAACATGCACATGAGCTTCTCGTCTTACTTGATAGTCAGGAACAAACGGACTATTATCCTTTTTAAGATTCCCTTGCTTTAGACACCAATAATTATGCGTATCAAAATCAGTTTCATCTACTAATTCTTCTCCTATCACATAATTATTTTGAATGATTGTCCACCCGTTTTCTTGAGCTGCGCGTTGTAAATGATCTTCAAAAAGAGCTTGACTCTCTAAAAGAACCATAGAGCTATTTTCAAAAATGCTTTTGATGCGCTCTGCTAAATAAATAAAGGCAGTTTTTTGTACATAACTTAACACAGCAACTTGAAGCTGAAGAGGTTTTTGACCCCATTCTGATAAAAATTTCCACTCTTCTGTTGTTAAACTCTCTCGCTTAGTTTGTAGAACTTGTTCATAATCTGCTTTACTTATACGATACATATGCTTAATTTGTGGACCTGCAGGTAATAAAATACTATTCTCTGCATCCGCACACGCATCTACAAAAGCTTCCGCAAAGCAAGATAAATCTGCAAAATGGACGACCAAGCCTTCGTCTTTTAACAATTGTCCCATATTCCTAAAAACAACGGGCAAATCTCGGTAAGCTATCATATCTAATACATTATTGCCTACAATGCCATTAAAAGAATGCTCTAGATCTTTTGGTGGTGTTTGCGTAATATCTAATTGAATGCACGTATCAACCGCAGATTTTGGCTTTACAAAATCAGAAAAAGTCCACTTACAGAAAGAAGAAAGATTCGATAACGCTGTTCCCTGCTCACCTGCTCCTATTTCTAAAATAGAATGCTCCGGCAAAAAATGCTTCTTGATTACTTGAGAATAAGCATCTGTTAAAGAATTGGAATAAAGTCTACGTAAAAACTTGATTTTCTGTCCCATACTTGTCATTGCACCTGATTGCAGCATAGGAACAACACATTCTTTAAAATAAGAAGTTAGGGGTGGATTACTAAGCTTTCTTTCCGCAATTTGTGCTATATCCGTAAGTACTTGGAAACTTTCTTGCACATGCTCTTCTTGCGTTTTTCCTCTAAGACTAGGGACCAAATTAGCATAATTTTGAATGGCAGAATAATGATTCATGTAAACACTCCTTAATTTAAATTATTTTAAAAAATTAATTAACTTAATAATTGAGCTCAAAAGCATAACAGCAAATCATTAAACATTCAACCTGTTTAATATAAACAACTTAAGTTAAAAAATCTTATTAATATACGAAGCGCTTGGAGTGCTATTTTAAATTAAGGTGAGAATTAATAATGACGCCATTTGGCGATAAGCCCCCTTTCTGGAGCGACAAAGATGAGGATGATATAAAGAACTAAAATAGTACAAACTACAACACCAGAAGTGGATAAAGCGATGCCATAGACTGTTAAAAGGTGACGTGTGAGCGCCACCCCTATCAAGGCACATAAACTTCCTAAAAAAACGGACCAGATAAGCATCGTCTTTAAACGATGTGTGAGTAAACGAGCAGCCAATGGAGGTCCTGTCATAAAGGCTAGGACGAGAATCACACCAATAGCACGAAAAGAGGTAATGGTTGTGGCCGACACTTGCGCCATCAAGAGATAGTTGAAGAGAAAAGGAGAGAATCCCATCGCATAAGCCAGCGCGGGATCAAAGGTCGTGATTTTGAATTCTTTAAAAAAGAGAGCAAATAAGAGCACATTGACACCCACAATGATATAAACCCAAAATAAATCATGCACATGCAACGCATCGGCATTTCCCATAACAGCCTCTGTTCCAATATGCGCACTACGTGTCAATACTGTCACCAAAATGACCCCTAAAGCAAAAAAACCTGTAAATACTAGACCTGTACTCGCATCTTCTTGCAATCTGCCGACTTTTGTCAAAAATTCTGTCAAAAAGGCAGTGAGAAATCCTGTGACTAAAGAGGCTAATAACATGACTTGCATCGGAGCTAGCGAAGTTCCATGATCATGTGGTGATTGAACGAGCGTGAAAAAATAGGCCAATACAATTCCCATTAAAATGGTATGCGATAAAGAATTGGCCAACATCGTCATGCGACGCAACACAAGAAAAGTACCAACTAGTGCAGAAGAAATTGCCACTCCCACTAAAACTAAAATTTGAATTTCATCAGATACCAATTGATCGAATGAGAGTTGCCCGGTAAGTAATTCTCCCAAACGGCGGAAAAACTGAAAGAGTACTCCCCAAAAAGTTTGATCATGATAAGGATTAAAAAAAGGAGAATTAGCGAGCATAGAAATCCTGCTGAGGGGGAATAGGCTGTTGATGAGGATCACGTTGCGGATCTTGCAGCAAGTCAGTTAATTCTTTTTCCAATTCCGGAGTAATAATGTGCTCCATTTCTTCTGCATTGCGATGCACACGCTCGGGTCCCATCCCTAAATACTTCACCAAATAAACCTCCCACAAGCGATGTAAACGCACAATTTTCGCAGCACGGTGTTTGCCATCGATCGTCAGACGATAATAATTCTGCTTATCTTGCTCAATCCAACCATTTTGCTTCATTTGCCAAAGAATAAACCTCAAATAAACGGGTGTCGTGGCCTGATACTTGGCAATCTGTTTCACGCTCACAGGCATTTGAAGTTCTATACGCCACATGGTCTTTAAAATATTTTCGCAAATACAGCGATAGCGAAAACGTATAATGCGTCCTAATCGCAATAACAATCCTCTTTCAGGAGCCAATAACAGGGCGCCAACACTGATTGTTGAAGCGACTAAAACAATCATAGGTCCTGTCGGCAAAATAATACGTGCTTGCGGATAACTAGTGGCAAACATCTCCGTCAGCTGGACTGAAAAATAATTACCTAAAAATCCACTCAGCATGCCAAAAAAAGCGGCTAGTCCAAAAACAATAGATAAACGGTTGCTAAATTGTCGCGCTGCTACAGCAGGAGCAATCAGCATAGCTGACATTAACACCACGCCTACTGAACGAATCCCAATAATAACCGCTAAAGCGACCAACACAAACAATAGCGTATCTAACCTACGCACAGGCATTCCGAGACTTTTCGCGTAGTGGGAGTCAAAAGTGATCGTTTGTAATTCTTTATAGAAAATGATAATCACCACCAAAATACTTAAAGCCAATACACCATAAATCAAAATATGAATGTCGGTCATCGTCGCCGCTTGACCATAAAGATAACTCAACACTTGTTTGTAAAGGGTCGTAAATGCAAATTGCACTTCACTGGCGAGGGTTAACCCTACTCCAAAAAAGCTAGAGAGAACAAAGCATAAGGCTGCATCGCTCGGGACACGTAAACGTTTAGTTAAAAATTGAATGGCCCATAATCCTAGCAAAGAGGTGGCAAAAGCGCCTAGTAAGATAAAAATAGCCAATTTGATTTCTTCGCTCTCTTGCACCCATAGACTGCCTGCGATCACAACACCTAAAATGACACCAGGATAAGCCGCATGCGAAAGGGCTTCCCCTACTAAGGATTGCTTGCGCAAAAAAAGGATCACGCCCATTAAACTAGCCGCTAAGCACATGAGCATACACCCAAGAGTAGGCGCACGCAAAATCGGATCTGTAAAGAAGGCGTAAACACCTTGCGCCATCATGATCCCTTGACTCCTGTTTGCTTTTGTTGCGACAATTTTAAGGCTTCATCAAAAAGCGCATAACTTTTGCCATAAGTTTCATTTAAATAAAAGGGTGTAAAAACTTCTTCGGTAGGACCATAAGCAATCAAACGCATATTGAGCAAAATCGTCCAATCAAAATAACGTTCAACGGTATTCAGATCATGATGCACCACAAATACCGTTTTACCTGTCGCACGCAATTGTTGAAGAAGTTGCACAATCACGGTTTCTGTCGCTAAATCGACTCCCGTGAAGGGTTCATCCATAAAATAAACATCGGCTTCTTGCAACAAAGCACGCGCTAGAAACACGCGTTGTTGCTGTCCTCCTGATAATTGACTAATTTGGCGCTCTCCGTACCCTGACATGCCGACCAGATTGAGATAATAATCAGCCGCTGCCCAATCTGCTTGGCGAGGATAACGAAATAATCCTAATCGTCCATAACGTCCCATCAACACAAGATCACGAGCCGTTACAGGAAAATCCCAATCGACAGATTCACGCTGAGGAACATAAGCCACCCGTTGACGTACATTTTTAAGGGGTTGTCCAAAAAATTCTACCCGTCCAGAAATGGGTTGCACTAGCCCTAATGCCGCTTTAATCAATGTGCTTTTGCCCGCTCCATTAGGTCCGACAATCCCCACTAAAACACCCGTGGGAATGGTGAGTGCAACATCCCACAAAACAGGTGTTTTATCATAATTGACTGTCAATTGATGAATTTCTAAAGCCGGCAACTTATTCTCTTTCATTTTTTCCTTGCAAAATGACTTGGGGATTATTGGAATGTTCTATTCCTAATTTTGGATCCATATGACTAGCGAGCGTTCGCGCATTATAGAGAATCATTTTTAAGTAAGAATCGCCTTCTGAACCGGGTTGTCCCATTGCATCGCCATATAAAGCACAACAAGCGATTTGCACATCTAACCCTTGTTCTTTTCCTGCTTGAATAATTTTGCGGATAGAATCACGACTCACGTTAGATTCAGGAAAAATTAAATGCACTTGATGCTGCTTAAGGTAGCTAATAATTTCTTTAATATGGCTAGCACTGAGTTGACTTTCAGGTGCTAAGCCCTCGGGTGCTGCAAAACGTTTTTCCCAAGCACCTGACGCAATTTCTCCTTCTTCTGAAAGATAAGCACGCGCAAAATAATTAAAGGCATCATGGCTAGTGACTAAGTAACGTTTGTCAACAGGAACCTGATGCATAATCGTTTTAGCCTCTTGATGAGCCTGAGCCATGGTTTGCATGAGTTTTTGCCCGTTTAGGCGGTATTCTTCAGCATGAGCCGGATCTTTTTGACTTAACGCGTCCACAATAAAAGGAACTGTTTGTGCCCACAAAGAAATATCCATCCAAATATGAGGATCTTTTTGACCGTTCACATGTACAATCCAAGCAGGATTATGTTGATAAAGTTGATCGCCTAAGGAAACAGCTTTGGGATTTTGCACTAGATATTGCTGTAAACTAGGTCCATGCTCTAATCCAATCCCATTGTAAAAAATAAGTTGTGCGAAAGCGAGTTTTTCATCATCTCCCTTCACTAGCTGATAAGAATGAGGATCCAACTCCCCTTGAATCAATATAAGCGTATCTAAGTGATCTCCTCCGATCTGTTTGACAAGATCATCAATCATGGCAGTCGTACTCAATACCTTGACTTTGCCATTGTCTTGTATCCACTGTTGAAATTGTTCTTGTCGTTTGTGATGTTGCTCTGAGCATCCCACTAACAATAAAAGACTCACGATACTATAAAAAAGCATTTTTATTTGTTTCATCATTTTCCTTCTTGCATGGTACGCAATCTATCAAAACTATAAATTCCCATTGAACATCCGGATGTAAAACGCACTTGTAAACCATAACGTCCTACACTGCGAATAACAACCGCTTTAACCTCATCCGCTATCGTGCGCGGATCGACTAACCGTTGGCCTGTATTTTCATCCGTGCAACTTGCACAAGGACAATGGCGTTGTAAATCACAGAGTCGAAAATCCTGCACCACACCATCATTCCATTGAATAGAAAACGTATAATTATTTTTTTGCCAAATTTGCTTCACAAAAAGAGGTTTATTCATATTCATGCTGTTACCATCTCCTTCCAAATGAGTTCAAATGATCCTAGTCCCTGTTGCTGCTCAGTTTGAAAAACAGCAAGGTGTTCGATCATTTGCTGCGCGAGTTGCTGAAAAGCGCGTGTCACAGGACGTTGATAGTGCGGATCTTGACTAAATAAAGATTGTCCTTGATCTCCACAGGTACAAAGCAAAGGATCCAAAGGAATCTGTCCTAATAAAGGCACACCTGATTGCCTTGCCAGGCGCTCTCCCCCTCCACGACCAAATAAATACACAGGTTCGGCTTGCTCGCTGATTTGATAGTAGCTCATATTTTCAATAATCCCCAAAACAGGCACTTTTACTTGTTCGAATAAAGACATGGCTTTACGCACGTCTAAGAGAGAAATTTCTTGCGGTGTTGTCACCATTAAAGCCCCTGTTAAACGCGCCTGTTGACTTAAAGTGATTTGCACGTCTCCTGTTCCGGGAGGAAAATCAATTAACAAAAAATCTAACACCCCCCATTCGACATTCTTAATGAATTGGGTGATGAGTCCATTCGCAATAGGAGCTCGCACAGCAGCCGCTTCATGTTCTTTGCGAAAATAAGCCATAGAAATCATTTTAATTCCCCCACACAAAGCGGGTTGAATCACAGATTCCTTCTGAGTAGGCAAACGATCTTCAGGCAACATTTTGCGCACAGAAGGACCATAAATATCGGTATCCATAATCCCGACTTGATATCCTAAATTTTTCAAGGCTAATCCTAGATTAACCGTCACAGAAGATTTTCCGACACCTCCCTTGCCTGCAGCAATGGCAAGGATAGTCCGTACACCTGCTATTCCCGGAGAAGAAGTGGACTGTTGAAAGAGTGGTAAAGGCATAAATTCATCCCTTAAGTATGTTGACAAATTCATAAATAGGTTAGTTTAATCGATTCCTGCTTTGCTTGACTAGAATTAAAATTTTTAGAAATCCCAATTCATTTTTTGATTTTCAGTTTATCTGCTTATCTGCACGTCTGTTTTGCTAGTTAGTTATATAAAAACAAGATTATTTGCAGAAAATGTAAATTTTCGATTAATTTATCTTGCAAGAAAATATATAATATCTTAAATTTTCATTAATAAATTAAGAGCGGCGTGTAATTTTACGCCTAAACGAGCTTAATCATAATGTGTATTTGCAACTAAAATGTATTGTTTACAATACAGAAGCCCGATCAATAGCTTAGTTTGATCACTTCTATAGACTGTTTACAAAGCATTAGAAGGGCAAATCATGTGAAAGCTCTACTCTGACATATGAAAAAATTAACGTTTCAAAACATAAATGTGTGGCAAAATGTTTTGAAGCAATGCTTGCATTGATGAACGTAATGATTTCATTACAAAAGATAAAAAGTGAGTCTATTATATTGACTTGCTACCGGCCTCAATTAGACGGCTGTTTAAATATTAACCAAAACTGAAAGATAGAGGAAACAATGGATAATAAACAACTTGAAAATTTGATTCAGTCAGCTGTTAAAAAAGTTGGCGGAAAAAAAGAAAATGACATTTGTCATTACTTGCCTGTATCGACAGGTGGATATATCCATCATTTTACAATGCGTAAAATGAAAACGGAAGATCCACAGCAATTAGCTGAAATGATTACAAAATATATTATTAATACAAGCAATCCGCAAGAAGTGACACCGAAGCCGCGTGCTGCTAGAGGATCGCGTAAACGTCGTGATTTATATACATTCTCTAAACAAGATTTAGAAAGAATGTTAAATATGGCACGTTTAGCTGGTGATAAAGATATGGTACGTAAATTGACGCCTAAGAAAGATCTTCGCACTGTCAAGCGTGAATTGATCTCTTCAATTCGTCATGGAAGAATTGAACCAGAACTCTGGAATATGTACGTAGAAGCGATGACAAGCCAAGCTAATGTGGCAATTCCTGTGAATGGCGCTACTGTACCAGCTTAATAATTAGACATTTATTGTCTTAATTTTTAGATCAGCCTTAACTTTATGATATATTATGATATATAAAGTTAAGGCTGATTTTTTATAAGCTTTGTAAATGCGATAAAATTTTATTTATACATTATGGACAGCTATTTACTCGCCATTCCCTTACCAGCCAAAATACGCACTCGCCTCGCTTCTTTATGTTATGGTTTACCTCAAGTTCGTTGGGTAGAAGAAGAAAACTTCCATATCATAGTACGCTATTTAGGTCCTTTAAATGACCAGCAGTTAGCCGCCATACACGAACGCTTACAAACTTTATTCTTTCCTCCTTTTTCATTTATATTACAGGAAATAGAACCTTTTCATTCTAAAAATCATCGCGGTGCAATTAGAGTAAAAGTCTCTGAAAACAAAGAATTTTTAGAATTAAAGAAAAAAATTGATAGAAGTTTAAAAGATTTATCCCTTCCTAATGAAGAATCTACCTTTCATGTTACGCTAGGTCATTATGATCACTTAAACGGACAACGACTAGGCGATTATTTAAGTGCGCAAGCTGATTATCAATCAGAACCTATTGAAGTCACAGAATGCCTTTTATTGCGCGTGCACTCCACACCTAAACACGTCTTTTATCAAACTCTTGAACACTATGCCGCTTCATTACCTGCAACAGGCGCAGATTAAGGCATGTTCTAAGCAATAATTTTTTATTATGAAAGAACATCATATTTATTTTAAAACAAAATCCACTTGCAATTAAATTTTAATTTAACTATAAATACAACTTAATTACAAGTCTTAAAAGAGTTCAACATGACTACTATTTATGCAAATACTCTTTTTGTAGCAAATATCATCAATTCAAATAGTAATCGACTTGTAGGGGATCTAGCTGGTCGCACGATTTATTTTTTTCGAAATCTTTCGCAGCAAAGCCCCTATCAGATAGCGGGTGTTGTTGTGACAGCAAACACCCTTTTCTTTTATACCATCCATAAATTAGTCAATTTCGTCATTGCACGTATTGCTGCTCATCACGCAGATAAAAATGTTGATACAAAAAATTATTATTTAGGCGATGCTATTACAAGCCTTTCACAATTAACATTTAACCTCTTGCTATCTAAAGTAACAGGTGTGAGTTTGAGCCGCTATTGGTTAATCGGAGTGACCACCTGCACAATTGCTTTGCGCGTTCTACTTCGTCCCCCTATCGATCAAGTAAAACTCGCGTTGCCTAAAGAAGAAATTGATGAAGAAGATTTTGTAGAGGACAATCCCAAAGATGAAGGTCTACATATTTGGCCAAAAGAAGAAATTGATGAAGGGAACTTTGTAGATAGCCACCAATATACCGGTAAAGGTAAACTCATTTGCCTTAATGGAGAAATTTATGAAGGAGACTTTGTAGATGGCCAACGTACAGGTAAGGGTAAACTCATTTGGCCCGATGAAGAGATTTATGAAGGAGACTTTGTAGATGACAAACTTACAGGTAAAGGTAAATACACTTGGCCTAATGGAGAGTTCTATGAAGGAGACTTTGTAGATGGCAAACGTACAGGTAAAGGTATATATACTTGGCCTAATGGAGAAGTCTATAAAGGTTCCTTTATAGATGGCAAACGCACCGGTAAAGGTAAACTCACTCAGTCTAATAGAAAGGTCTATGAGGGAGACTTTGTAGATGACAAGCGCACCGGTAAAGGTAAACTCATTTGGCCTAATGGAGTGGTTTATGAAGGTGACTTTCTAGATGACAAGCGCACCGGTAAAGGTAAACTCATTGGCCCTAATGGAGTGGTTTATAAAGGTCACTTTATAGATGGTAAACTCATAAATAAATTTAAACGCATTTGGTTTAATGGCATGGGCTATATAGGCTATAAAGTTGACTTGATAAGTGGCAAATTCACCGGTAAAGGTAAATACACTTGGGCTAGCGGAGAGAGCTATGAAGGAAGCTTTGTAAAAGGCGATTTCACAGGTAAAGGTAAATTCACTTGGACTGACGGAACGAGCTATGAAGGAGTCTTTGTAGATAACGAACCCCCAAGTAAAGGTAAATACACTTGGCCTAATGGAGATGTCTATGAAGGAGGCTTTGTAGATGGCAAACGCACCGGTAAAGGTAAATACACTTGGCCTGACGGAACGAGCTATAAAGGAGACTTTGTAGATGGCAAACGCACAGGTAAAGGTAAACTCAGTTGGCCTGACGGAACGAGCTATGAAGGAGACTTGGTAGATGGCAAACGTACAGGTAAAGGTAAATACACTTGGCCCGACGGAGCGAGCTATGAAGGAGACTTTGTAGATGGCAAACGTACAGGTAAAGGTAAATACACTTGGCCTGACGGAGGGATCTATAAAGGAGACTTTGTAAATGGCAAACTCACAGGTAAAGGTGAACGCACTTGGCCGAATGGAAAGGTCTATGAAGGAGACTTTGTAGATGGCAAAATCGCAAGTATAGGTCAACGCTACCTGGCTTTAATGGAGATGTCTATAAAGAAGATCTTGTAGATAGTGTTCATATCAAGTGAAAATTAACTTACTTGATTGATAATTAGACACTCATTTAAGTGCGCGAAATAGATTGAATCTACTGAAGTTAAAGAATGATTTTTATGCGCGTGCACTCCACACCTAAACACGTCTTTTATCAAACATTTGAGCATTATGCCGCTTCGCCATCAGCAACCGGTGCAGATTAAAGCATGTTCTAAGCAATAATTTTTTATTTTGAAAAAACATTATATTTATTTTAAGATAAAATCTCCTTGCAACTAAATTTTAATTTAAATATTGTTTAACACAAATATTGAAAGAGTTCGACATGACTATTATTTATGCAAACACTCTTTTTGCAGCAAATACCATCAATTCACATAGTACTCAACTTGTAGGTAATTTAGTTGATCGTACAGTTTATTTTTTCCGAAATCTTTCGCAGCAAAGTCCCTATCAGATAGCGGGTGTTGTTTGTTGTGACAGCAAACCTCCTTTTCTTTTATACCATAAATAAATTAGTCAATTTCGTCACTGCAAGCATGGCTGCTCGTCAAGCAGATCAAGCTGTTGATATAAAATTTCATTATTTAGGCGATGTTATTACAAGTATTTTACAATTAACGTTTAACCTTTTATTATCTAAAGTAACCAACGTAAATTTGAACCGCTATTGGTGGTTAATTGGGGTGACCATCTGCACAATTGCTTTGCGCCTTCTATTCTGTCCTTCTCCTGATCAAGAAAAGCTTGCTTTGATTGATGGAGGTATCCTTGAAGACGATCTTGTAAATGAACAATCTATAGAGAAAGATGATGCACTCACTTTGCTTAATGATGAAGCTTATGAAGGTAGCCTTATAAACGACAAGCAAGCAGAAAAAGAGATTCTTACTTTATCTAGTGAAGAAGTTTATGAAGGCGGCTTTGTAAATAACAAACGCTCAGGCAAAGGCAAACTCACTTTCGCTAATGGAGAGGTCTATGAAGGGGATTTTCTTGATGGCAAATGTACAGGACAAGGTAAACTCACTTGGCCTAATGGGAGTGTCTATGAAGGGGATTTTATAGATGACATGCGCACTGGTAAAGGTAAGCTTACTATGGCTAATGGAGAAGTCCATGAAGGAGACTTTGTAGATGGTGTCATGGTCAATGAAAATTGATTCTTTTAGGTACGTTTAGGTGATTACTTAAAAGCTAACTTGATCAATAAACTTCTTTCAAAACTTAAAGGTGATTAAACACAAAGACACAAAGACTCTAAGGCACGAAGAAATCTACAGGATGCCATTTATGATTCGTGAAACACCATCTTTTACATAAGGGGCTCCGAAATTCACTAAAAGTCCTA
>JASBUW010000140.1 GCA_030147755.1 Parachlamydiaceae bacterium | reverse complement strand
GAGATTCAAGCACTAAATTTAACTTAAATTCAGGTGTACGTTTTTTTGGAGCCTTAGCCATAAAAAATCCTCTTTCAAAATTTTCATTATATTTGAAAGAGGACAAAACTATCTGTCTAAAAAATGGGGACCACTATAGACTTGTGGACAAAAAATGCTCCTGTCCACAAGTCCACTTTGTCCTTAAGGTCCTTATTGTCCTTGGTGTCGTTTGTCCTTTGTCCACTAAAATGCGTTCACCCTAAAACCATAATAGATAATGCGCAAAGCTTTACGCATTACCTTTGTACTTAAGCACTACAACTGACGCAATCCAGTGCACACGCTACTTCCTTCTGTTGATAGCTTTGGTTCACTGTAAATTTAATCGCTTCAGCCGCCGCCTGTGTTCTTAAATAATACATGCCCGTTTTTAAACCTTTCTTCCAGGCGTAAAAATGCATGGAAGAGAGCTTAGCAAACGTGGGATTATCGACAAACAGGTTTAAGGACTGCGATTGGCAAATAAAAGGCGAACGATCAGCTGCCATATCAATTAATACTTTTTGTTTAATTTCCCACACGGTTTTGTAAATCTGCTTGAGCTCTACAGGAATCTCTTCTATATGCTGGATAGAACCATTAGCGGCTAAAATGCGTTGTTTCATTTCTTCATTCCACAACCCTAGTTTCACTAACTCTTTCATTAAATATTTATTTGCCACCACAAACTCACCCGAAAGCACACGGCGGGTATACAAATTAGAGGTATATGGCTCAAAACATTCGTTATGTCCCAAAATTTGCGAAGTCGAGGCAGTGGGCATCAACGCAATCAATAATGAATTGCGTAATCCATGCTGCGCAATCTCTGCTTTCAACCCCTCCCAATCCCAAGGTGAGCTAGGTTGCACTCCCCACAAGTCATATTGCAGCAATCCTTGAGAAGCAGGCGATCCTTCATACGTTGAATAAACTCCTTCTTCCTTAGCCAAATTTTTAGAAGCTGTGACGGCTCCATAATAAATGGTTTCAAAAATGGCTTGATTCAATTCACGCGCCTCATGTGAATCAAAGGGCATTCTTAATAAAATAAAGGTATCTGCCAATCCCTGCACCCCAATTCCAATTGGTCGATGGCGTAAATTCGATTTTGCTGCTTCTGGTACAGGATAATGATTTTGATCAATGATACGATTCAGATTTTTCGTAATCACTTGCGTGACTTCAAACAATTTTTGATGGTCAAATTCGCCATTGATCACAAAACGCGGTAAAGCAATAGACGCTAAGTTACAGACAGCAATTTCATCAGGCGCTGTGTATTCAATAATTTCTGTACAGAGATTACTGAGTTTAATAGTTCCTAAATTTTTTTGATTGGATTTTTCATTACAGGCGTCTTTGTAAACCATATATGGATTACCCGTTTCAATTTGCGAATCTAAAATTTTAAACCATAGTTCTTGCGCTTTGACCACTTGTCTAGCACGCCCTTCTTGTTCATAGCGTTGATAGAGCTCGTCAAATGCTTTTCCCCAATATGCTTCTAATCCTGGTGCTTCATTGGGACAAAAAAGTGACCACATGCCATCTTCTTCCACGCGTTTCATGAACAAATCGGGAATCCACAAAGCCGTAAACAGATCTCGAGCGCGCAACTCTTCTTTCCCGTGATTTTTTCTTAAATCCAAAAACGCTTCTACATCTGCATGCCAAGGCTCTAAGTAGATAGCAAAAGAACCTTTCCTTTTACCTCCTCCTTGATCAATATATCTAGCCGTATCATTGTACACGCGCAGCATGGGAATAATGCCATTGGAAATACCACCCGTGCCTCTAATATAAGAACCTGTTGCGCGTACATTATGAATGCTCAGACCTACACCTCCCGCAGATTGTGAGATTTTAGCACTCGCTTTTAAAGTATCAAAAATGCCTTCAATACTATCTTCTTGAATTTCCATGAGAAAACAAGAAGACATTTGGGGATGTGGCGTGCCTGCATTAAATAAAGTAGGAGTCGCATGTGTGAACCATCTTTCACTTAAAAGATGATACGTTTCTATAGCAGAGGTAATATCTTCTTTATGGATCCCAATCGCAACGCGCATCAACATGTGTTGCGGGCGCTCCACAGGTTTTCCATGCATTTTAAGCAAGTAAGAACGTTCAAGTGTTTTGAATCCGAAGTAATCATACCCAAAATCACGATCATAAATAATTGCCGCATCTAATGCTTCTGCATGCTGCTGCACGATGTGATAAACATCTTCTGCAATCAGAGACGCTTGTTTTCCTGTTTTAGGATCGCAATAATGATAAAGCTTTTCAATGGTTTGTGCGAATGATTTCAACGTGTTTTTTTGCAAATTAGAAATCGCAATACGCGACGCAAGCAAAGCATAATCAGGATGTTTCACCGTTAGTGTAGCAGCAATTTCAGCTGCAAGTATGTCCAATTCACTCGTCGTGACACCATCATAAAGCCCTTCAATGACTTTCCAAGCAATTAAAGTAGGATCAATATGTACAGCATCTAATCCATAGCAAAGTTTTTGGATTCTACCCGTGATTTTATCAAATTTAACTTCTTGTTTACGTCCATTTCTTTTGATGACAAACATATGTACTCCTCCTAAAATTCTTCGTTCATGGCAAATACATGTTCTTCTTTTGTCGCCATCACACCTGATTTTTGGTATTCGGAGACACGTCTTTCAAAGAAATTAGTTTTCCCTGGCATAGAGATGAGATCCATGAAATCAAAAGGATTATTCACTTCAAAGATTTTGGGTGATCCCAAAGCCACCAGCAAGCGATCGGCAACAAACTCAATGTATTGACACATTAAATCTGCATTCATCCCGATTAACCTCACAGGCAACGCATCACGCACAAATTCCCTTTCTATGGTGACGGCATCCGCAATAATCGTTTGCACGGTTTCCACTGGTAAAGGCTGCACAAGCTGTGAATAAAGTAAGCAAGCAAAATCGCAATGCAACCCTTCATCTCTGGAAATGAGTTCATTGGCAAAACTTAATCCTGGCATGAGTCCTCGCTTTTTTAGCCAAAAAATCGAACAAAAGCTTCCTGAGAAGAAAATACCTTCTACAGCTGCAAAAGCCACTAAACGCTCGCTAAAACTGCCTTGCGCAATCCAACGTAAGGCCCATTCAGCTTTTCTCGTGACGCAGGGGACGGTATCAATCGCATGAAACAAATAATTTTTCTCCACGGGATCTTTAATATATGTATCAATCAATAGTGAATACGCTTCAGCATGGATGTTCTCTATCATGATTTGAAAACCATAGAAACAGCGCGCTTCCGGATATTGCACCTCGTTCATGAAGTTCACGGCTAAGTTTTCATTGACAATGCCATCGCTGGCAGCAAAAAAAGCCAACACATGCTTGATAAAATGTTTTTCATCGTGAGTCAGTTTGCGATTCCAATCCAATAAATCGGACGAAAGATCTATTTCTTCTGCGGTCCAAAAGCTAGCTTCTGCTTTTTTGTACATTTGCCAAATGGCAGGATGCGTGATGGGAAAAAGCACAAAACGATCTTTATTTTCTTCTAAAATAGGTTCCATGCGAGACATAAAAACTCTCCTTTATACGCGTGCAGCACCAATCACAGCCAAGAAATGGCTGGCTATGCACTCATTTAAATCTGACAAAAAGGGAAAATAGCACGCAAAACGTGAACTCAAGAAAAGAGAGCGTTACGCATGAAAAGCTTTTTCCCATCTTAAGTCTTTAACGAGACTGTTTGCATAAGCTCCGTTATGCTTATGCAAGCGATGAGGAAGATAAAGCAGGTCTTCTGGCTCCAAGGTCATCCTATAGTCCTTGCCTTCCCACCTGACAACAGGCAGTGGCAATAAGAAATGGACTTTAGTCACTCGTTACAGCGGCGTCACCGCACGGGATTTACACCCGTTTCCCTATTCTCCTTTAGCCGTAGCTAAAGGCACTTTATCTCATTTACCACAAGATCTTGTAATTGCAATCACAATATCTTGTAGTTGGACACTGTTCTACTCTATTTGAGAAGAATTAGTCAATGACTTTTATAAATGAATGTACAAGAGATTTATAGCGAAGCATTTGTAGCGTAGATTTTAGTCTGCGCTACAAATGCTTGCGCATTTTACCATTCCATTAGGTTGGCATAGTATCCGGAACGCGACTAAATGACTTAACTCCCGTATCTTTTTTGGTCCAATTCGCATGTCGATTATCAGCTTTTCTTAACACATCTTCTTTCACGTATAATCTGACACGATCACAGTAATCATTGTATAAGCTATTCCAAGTGTTCTGAATCGTGCCTTTTTCATAGAAAGGTTCAGCATGGGTGGGTGCAATAACATGCCCGCGAGGAAATATCAAACCTTCTTCATTTTCATCATCATCATTCCAACAAGGTAGTGTCCCCCATGTAATTCCCCCTCTAAACCAGTGGTAAGTATTTGTGCAGTCATAAAAAGTGCGATATTGATAGGAATCTTGCTTTGCTAGTGCTTCTGCATAAGTACGCTTTTCCCGTTTATTAGACAACAGATTTTCAGTAAAGGCTTTAAGATCGTCTAAAGTAAGATTACTGATCGCATAACTTATTTTCATACACTCATCAGCAGCATTGATGACGTCTTGATTACTCCAAGGATTATCTTTATTTTGCTTCATCAAATCCTCAAAATTCTTAAAGACAACATCCCAATATAAAGTGTGTAAACGAGCAATTTCCTGATTGACAGGTTGGTTAGTCCCATTGACACCATTCCAACCGGAACCAAATTGCGTAGGAGTGATTTCAGGGTGTTCTTCTAATTTTTTCCGTGCGAACTCAAGAGCTTCTCGACCCAACTTAGAATAAGGTTTAATGTCTTTATTCTGTTGAACAGCGTTAACTCCTATCGCTTGAATATCTCCATTTTCTTGCTCAATATCTCCCTTATTAGCCCAGTAATTAGAGAGAGCACAATAAACATGATAGACAGCCAAAGGAATCCCTAGAGTGAGGACATGAAAGACAACATTTGCAATTCTTTTCAAAAGCGGTTGATTTTCGCACAGCGGGTGCGCAAACAAATGATGAGAATGTATACAGTAATCATTAGCAAAAGCATTAACCAACATAATTTTAAAACTCCTATATTTATTAGCTTACGGTTTCTATTTCAAGTAACGGATGGCACTCTTTTAACGCTTTTTTATGTTCTTCCGATAGGTAACATAGACCTACTCTTAATAATTTTAAAGAAGGCAGTGCTTTGAGATCCTCAAAGCATTCATCTGTGATTTTTTGCATATTACCCATATCTTGAAAATCAGAGATATTCAAGGATAATGATTCCAAATTGGACAAAGTTTTTAAGTGTTTCAAACCTTTTTCTGTAAATCCATGACTCATTAACTCTAAATTTCGCAAAGAAGACATCTCTTTGATATGCTCTAAACACTCATCTGTCAATTCACAATACATCAGTTTTAAATTTTGCAAAGAGCTATCTTTTAAGTCTTCAAAAGTTTTCGCTGAAAGATTTTTACAGAAAAACAAGGTGAGATCGGTCAGAGAAGCACAATTTTTTAAATGAGACAAATGGACATCGCTAACAGAATTAGCATCATCAGATAAATAAACAGATTTCAAAGAAGTACAATCTTTTAAGTCTTCAAAACATGTAGGGTGCATTTTAAAGCCCACTAATTCCAAACGCTCCAAGGAAGCGCAATCTTTTAAATCCTGAAAAACCCCCTGAGTTAAATATGTACTACCTTGCCTGCATGTTAACGCTAAAGTCTGCAAAGAAGGACAATCTTTTAACGTATCAAAATCTTTAGCAGTAAGCATTTTAACTTTTTTTTCAAAACTTGGTGGAAAGCACAAACTTAAATACTCTAAAGAAGACAGTTTGGCTAAGTGCTTTAAGACTGTTTTAATGGAATCATTTACATATAATTTTGTCACATAAGGATACTGATGAGAATGCTTTCCCCAATCTCCTCCTTGAAAATGCAATTCTACTTCTTCTTTATCTTTTTTAACCTCTTGCTGGCCGACATTGTGCTGATTCGCCCGAAATCCACATTTTCGCATTAAACAATAACTTAGAATACTTAATAAACTTAAAGCCAATACAGCAATCGCTGTAATCTTTTTTTGATAAGGTGTGAGAGAAGGCAAGACTAACTTAGCTTGATAAGCCTGCGTAATAGACGATAGACAAGAATGAATAGTTAACATTTAATATCCCTTATTTTTATATAAAAAAATCAAATCATAAAAGATTTATGATTCTATCAATTAGCTTATTTATAATCAATCTATAAATCGTTAATTCGAATCATGATAAATTATATTTATACATAAAACATAAACAAAATGATAAAAAAAGAAAGCAAAATAAATTTTTGCTTTCTTAGAGGAATTTTATTAGTAAATGCAGGTTACAGAGAAGATAAAACATTTTTAGCTTTCTGATATCCACTTAAATCATGAATAGCGGGAACTTTCGCCAATTCCTCAAATGCTTGATTTAAGTTTTGTGCTGCGTGTAAACAAGAATTTAAATCTTTTTCTATCTGATTTTGCAAGACAAGACAATGAAAAGACACCGCGATTTTATTTCCATTTTTAGCCACCGCCCAAAAGGCATTAACGGGCAAATCATAGTTGACAGTCACACGTGCATTGTTAGGAGAGCAACACATGCCGGTGCCTTCACTTGGGTGAGGAACAATTTCGCGAAGAGCCAATTGGTCAACACTTAAGGAATCAGAGGTAATTCCATGGCTATCTTCCGTGATGATGCCCATTGGAATAAGTGTGGATCGTGTTTCTCCTCTTTGAATATCAGGAAAAACCCATCCATGATAAAGGAGATTGAGTTCTTTAGGCTTATCTTGCACGACATAAGTGGCATCACCAAGAGAAAAATAGAATTCGACTTGAGCTCCAGGAGAATCGCGCAATTGTTGCTGAATATACCAGGGCAGAAATCGCATTTGTTCCGGGGTCAGTGATTTTTTGATGGACATCATCAACGTTTCTATACGATATTCTTGGCCATAAAAACCAATCGTTGGTATGTCATAGATCCCTAATGATTCGACATGATTTTGATAAACTGTATTACATAGAAAAAAAGGTTCTTCTAAATCACCTCGAAGCTTTCGTTTTTCCAAAAAAGCATGATCTATTTGAGCCGGTTTAGCTGAAACAGTATTTTTCTGAATGCGTTTTTCGAAATCTTCCATATGATTCATGGTGCGGTCAATCATTTGCCCCACATTTTCTTCTAAAACCTTACAATCTTGTTGATATTGTTCAACCAATGACTGGATGAAAATTTGTTTCACATCAGGCTCTTCCTGCAGTGAAGCTAACTCTGTTGTCGCTAAAACCTGACAATCAATTTCAATTAAATTGTCATATAAATTGCTGAGCTCTTGAACCTGCTGGCCTATTACTTTGAATTTTTCTGCAACGATCTCTTTAATACGAGGGTCATGAGCTTCTATAGATTTAGCTACTTCAGTCTCAACATTTGCAATGGTTTGACAAATTTGTTGATAGTTCTGTGATAATTTACTAACACTCATAAATCCCTCCTTAATTTAACTATTTAATTTTAAAAAAATAAAATTAATATAATTTAAATTATTGATTAGGATTTATAGAATATTTAATAGTAAAGCAGCTAGGAAAAATGAGAATGAGTGGACAACGTGGACTTAGTGGACGTTGTGGACCACGTGAACATAAAATTTTGTGAAAACTATTCAAGTTGATTAAATCATTTCATTATGTCCACAACGTCCACTAAGTCCACGTCGTCCACCATTTTGAACTTGCATTCATTTCCTTTTTTTAATGAAACATGAGTTGATATTGTGGCTTCTGCGCCTCCCACAACATGTGTTGGGTTTTGGAGAGAATGGAATCCCAACTCACTTTCTCAGGATGGGATTGCAGTGCTTGATTAAATGTTTTAATGTAACAATTCGTAAAACAACTCCCTTTTTCATTAGTGCCTTCTGCATAATATTCAGGACCCGCTGAAGCAATTAAAACCACTCCTTTTGCTTCTAAAAATAATTTTTGCAAGCCTGAAGACTTTTTTTCTCTTTTTGGTTCTATTTTAAAGCGCTTGGCAATGATTTCAGGTACATCATCATCCTCTTCCAAAATGTTATTGCAGCAATCTGCTAAGCAAATAAATAACCGAGGCTGCTGTTCTAAAATGAGTTGTATGATATAAGATTGGTCGATCCCCACATCTTCTTGAGAAAAATATAAAGTGGGCCAACATTCTGTTTTGGATTTGCCTGTATAAAATCCATGTCCTGAGAAATAAAAGAAAACAATATCGTCTGGTTGAATATGCAAGTTTTTCAAATCTTGCAAAATAGTTGAATTGGTGTCACGCCCTGTATAGACCAGTTGTTGATGCCAATCGACATCCAAATATTCAAATACCTCATCTAAATGTTTTTCCATATGTTTGAGATCTTTTTGAATCACTTTTCTCAATTCCTTATCTCTCGTATCTCCAATCAAAATGGTATGAAAGGTCACGGCTTCGAGTGCTAAAAACGGACAAACAACATAAATTAAACAAATAAAAAAAATAGGAATTTTATGGAGCATATTTTCACCTTAAGATTTACGAAATAAATTCATAGGTACTTATGATCCTAAAAGATACATCTATATGTCAATTCAAAAGTCCACATAAGCCTTTAACAACTATCTAAAGATTATAATAAAAATTTTATTGCATTCTCTAAAATAATCGTTTATGCCAGTTGAATTATAAATTTGATTGGTTTGCGACAACATAGCGTGAGGATAAAATTATGCAAAAGATGTTGAGAGGGGTTTTTCTGTTAATCCTCTGTCTTTCCCATGTAGGTTATGCAGAAGAATCCGTAAATCTAAAAGAATTACACAGAATGATTCTTTTTAAAGGAAAACGTCCACATTGTAAACGTAAGCACTCGAATTCTAACTCCTGTTTGATTCTCCCTGGACCACCAGGATTTCCAGGTTTTCCAGGATTACAAGGGCCTCCAGGACCACCTACAGCGAGAGTATTAGCCTATGGGTATGCTTTTCGTACAACGGGCGGGCTAATTGATCCCATTACTTTCACGACTAACGGCTTTGTCACTTACGATGGTGTTTCTTCAACCGGTACCCATATCGCAATTGATGCAGCCACAGGGCTAGCTACCATTCAAGTAACAGGTGATTATTTAATCAGATTTGCGCTTAGTGTAGCCAATCCGGACATTACAGAAATACCTACCTTCTATCATTTAAATGTTCAAGTAAATGACGAAATTATTCCTGGCACATTTTTCACCCATTTACCCGCTACAACACCGATGTCTAGTTCATTAGCGGGACAAATCATCTATGCCCTAACAGCCGGTGATCAAGTATCCATTGTGAATACATCTACCCAGGGTTTAATTAGTGCGGAAATTCCTCTTTTTTCAACAGGAACTAACGTAACAGCTTACTTGAGCTTGGAGAAAATCAATTAATCATTGCAGATGAGATGAGGATGAATCATGAAGAATAAAATTAGCCTTCTATGCTTATTAGGAATTTTATGCTTACCTGTCACTAATTATGCTGACAGTCTAATCGAACGAGCAAAATGTGATAAGCATGCGCATCACAAGCCTTGCTGTCAAATAATAGGTCCTCCAGGATCTATGGGGCCTCCAGGATTACCAGGCATTCAAGGACCACCAGGTCCTATCAGGCCTGTGGCTTATGGAGATTTTTATATCACCGATACTCCTCCCATTCTTTTTTCACTGCCTCCTATTCCAACAGGTGAATCGATTTTACAACAACGCGACTCTTTTTCTCCTCGCACAAGAATCGCAACAGGCGTCAATTTTAATCCTGAAACAGGAGCTGTTACAGTAGCTCTCACCGGTGTTTATGATATTAGTTATACAGTAAATGTCGCCTCTCCTGGGACAGCTTCAAACGATTTTAGTGTGGCTATTCTTTTGAATTCAACAAGCATTATAGCAGGCAGCATGCGCTCTGTCGCAATAGAAACCCCTACCTATCTGCAAATTCATGGACAAGTCAAACAATCCTTATCTGCCGGTGATTCTATTGCTTTAATTAATGTTGGACAAACTATAAATCCTATTCTTCCCACTGGAGTAGATCTTGAGTTAGAATATGCCTCTTTACAGATACAGAATGTCCAAAATCTTTGATGTTGAATGAAAAATGACAAGAGTTAATCAATGTTAATAACAATTTAGATATGGAATCAATATGCATCAAATCCTGAAAATATTCATCATCACAGCCTTTTGCTGTGCCATGAGCTATGCAGAAGAACCTTCTCATTTAAATTCTTCTTGGCCAAATCTTGTCACGCGTGCAAGACACTTTCATAAAAGATGTCATCACTCTCCGTCTTGTCATGACGTAATAAGAAATGCACCTCCGGGTCCTCCTGGGCCTCCCGGCTTTCCTGGTCTTCCAGGTTTTCAGGGAAGCAATATATTCGCTTTAGCTAACTTTTTTCTACTTTCTAATACACCTGTTACCGTTCCTTTTAACCCCGCTTTTGGATTAGGAATTATTCCACTGACCACAGGAAACGTTGCTGTTGGTATCACCTTCGATCCAGCTACAAGCGAACTCATCATTGTCACCCCAGGCGATTATGTTCTGGATTTTGCCATGACGATTAATAATGCTCTAGGTTCCCCCTCTACGATTTATACAGTAGGCATTGTCAAAAGAAATTTATCTCAAGGACAAACAGCGTTTGAAACAGTGCAGACTTATGCAATTCAATTACCCGATAGCACAAGTACAAATAACCATGCCTTTAGTTTAGTCGGAGAAGTCATGTTGACACTAGCAGTAGGCGATCGCCTCGCTCTAGCGAATTTGACCAATCCTATCCTTTCATTTGAGCTATTTGGTACTCCTCCTGTATTTGTGGATCGTCCTGCAACAGACACCCCTGCAACGATTAATCTTCGCCTACTCAATGGTGCCTAAAAAGCGTTTGTAGCGTAGACTTTAGAGGTAATTGCCAAATTATCCCTTGTGTTTGTAGCTATTCCCCGGAGGGGATAAAGAGGGTAGCCCCGGATTTCAATCCGGGGATAAAGTCAAACACATATTGCGCCCCGGAAGGGTCGCAAGATGAGAGCATCGCATTTCTTGCGACCCTACCGGGACGCGATTTTTTCTTTTAATTCCCCGGATTAAAATCCGGGGCTACTCTCTTTATCCCCTCCGGGGAATAGCTACAAACACAAGGGATAATTTCGGAATCACCTCTTTAATCTCTTCATTTTTATCTTGATTATTCATTAAAACATGTTATAATAAAAAAGTTTTAAAATTTTAAATCTTTTTTAATTTAAAATAATGAATGAAATTATTTTCTTTACTCAAGCATTATTAATTGTATGCTTTGCTTTAGGAGCACTGACGCTTGGACAAACTGCATTGACTGCGTGGGTAGCTATTCAAGCGTTAATAGCCAATCTATTTGTGCTTAAACAAATCACTTTATTTGGTTTTAACGTCACAGCGAGCGATACTTTTGTGATTGGAAGCCTTTTAGGATTAAATTTTTTACAAGAATATTTTGGTCAAGAAGAAGCCAAAAAAGCCACATGGATTTGTTTCTTCTTTATGCTATTTTTTGCGCTTGTTTCACAACTTCATCTGCTTTATCGGCCAAGTGTGGATGACACGACTCAACCTGCTTTTGTCGCCATTTTGTCTGCTTCTCCTCGCCTTTTGATTGCGTCTATGAGTGTGTTTTTTCTTGTTCAGCAATTTGACATTCTCTTTTTTGCTTTTCTTAAGAAAGTTCTTTCACGCTGGCGCTTTGCTTACCGAGCCGCTATCGCTTTAGTTATTTCTCAATTTCTTGACACCGTCTTGTTTAGCTTTGCAGGTTTGTACGGCATTGTCGCATCCATTGCGGACATTATTGTGCTGAGTTTTATGATCAAATTAATTGTTATTTTTTGTTTTACTTCTTTTGTAAGGTTAGCCAAAGCATGAATTCCTTTCATTTCGAACTTATTCATTGTTCTAAAAAATCGCGCGCGCGTGTCGGGCGTATTCACACACCCCATGGCATCATTGATACTCCCAATTTTGTCGCTGTGGGTACTAATGGGACAGTGAAAGCCCTTGATAACACGCTATTGCATGACATTGGTTTGCAGTTGATGTTTTGTAATACCTATCATTTGCTGCTACAGCCTGGAACACAAGTGGTCAAGCAAGCAGGTGGATTGCATCAATTTATTCACCGCAAATTACCGATTATTACCGATTCCGGAGGATTTCAAGTCTTTAGCCTAGCATATGGATCTGTGGCAGACGAACTCAAAAGCCGTGGAACCAAAAAACAAGAAGGATCTGTGCTTAAAATTACAGAAGAAGGCGTCCTCTTTCGTTCTTATCGTAATGGCGCGAAAGTGATGTTGACACCCGAAAGTTCTATTCAAGCTCAAAAAGACTTAGGAGCTGACATTATTATTCCTTTCGACGAATTACCCCCCTATCATATCGCACCGGATGCCCTTAAAACGTCACTGGATCGCACCCATCGTTGGGAAAAACGTTCTTTAGATGCCCATCTACAAAATCGGCAAGGACAAGCCATGTATGGCGTCATCCATGGAGGAATTAATCCGGAAATGCGTCAAGCGAGTTGCGATTTTTTGACCAAACTCGATTTTGATGGATTTGCGATCGGCGGCAGCATGGGAAAAAACAAAGATGAAATGCATCAACTGCTTTCGTTTACCTTGCCTTTACTCCCTCCGGAAAAACCTAATCATTTGTTAGGTATTGGCGATTTAGCTTCGATTGAACGCTGTGTCCCCCTTGGAATTGATACTTTTGATAGCTCTTATCCTACACGAGCTGCTCGCCATGGTATTCTATTCACAGCCCAAGGAGGACTCAACATTACCAAAGCGGAATATGCTACGCAGTTTTCCCCCATTGAAAAAGAGTGTCCTTGTCCAACCTGCGCAAGATTCACATTAGCTTATTTGCATCACCTCTTCAAAGCACATGAATTAACAAGCATGAGCTTAGCGACAGCGCATAATTTGTATTTTATGGTGCAATTAATGCAAAAATATCGTAATCACATTTTAGAAGATTTGTTGTAATAACTTGAGTTTTGGGTTTATCTTGCTTAACATGAAGGAGATTGTGAGCGAGATGCGAAAAATTGAACCGAAGGAAATAGCGAATGAGCTATTTTCAAGGTTCAATTTTTTCGAAGATCGCCACAAGATCCTTTATGTAGAGCAAGATAAACCCAAAACTCAGGTTAATATTTAATGTAGAATTTATTTTTGGCTAAATCCAGAATGGACTGCACCGCTTCTTCTGCATCTTCTCCTTCGGCCTCGACACCAATTCTGGCACCTTTTGTGGCCGCTAACATGAGAATGCCTAAGAGAGATTTGGCATTGACAGCGTGTTTTTGATAAATGAGAAAGACCTGAGATTTAAAAGAGCTGGCACATCTTACTAATTCCGTGGAAGGACGTGTGTGAAGGCCTCGGTCATTACTGACAACAAATTTTCCTTTAACAGTCTGTTTTTTCATGAGTGCTTTTTTACTGTCGCCTTTTATCTTTGTTTCGCTTATCTTCTCTTCTCAAAGGTAAATTGTCATTTAAATTATGCTTAGTAAGATTTATAGGCAAATGTTTTTTAATCTTTAGATTAAAAAATATGACCGGAGCTTTTACAAAACAAGAATAAACAATTCTTCTTATCGCAATGGAGATATAACATGAAAAAACGTGAAGAAGTTCTTTTGGAAGATCAATGGAATGTAGAAGCTCTTTATTCTAGTCAAGCAGCGTGGGAGCAAGCTTTGAAAACATTTGTTCCGCATCCTCAACAAAAGCCCCATTGGCCCGCTTTTCAAGCTTTTCAAGGCACTTTGCAACAGGGCCCCGAGCGCGTGAAGCAAGCGTTAGATCTCATGATGCAAATTGACCGCGAACTCTCTAAACTCTATACGTATGCTCATTTGCGTCACGATGAAGATATTACGAATCCTCAATTTAAAAAAAGCTATGAGCAAATCTTAACGCTGGCGCACTCTTTTGCTGAAGAATCCGCATGGTTTCAACCTGAATTATTAACTCTGCCCGAAAGTCAACTTCAAGAGTATATCACTTCTCCTGTATTGACTGCGTATCGTTTTTATTTGGAACAAATTGTGCGTTTAAAACCGCATACTTTATCTCCTGATAATGAGCAGTTGCTAGCGCTGGCAGGGCAAGCTTTACAAACGTCGCATAAAGCCTTTAGTGCTTTAAATGATGCGGATTTTAAATTTGGCGAGGTCTTGGATAGTCAAGGCGTCTCTAAGCCGCTTTCACATGCGACTTATGGACTTTATATTCGTGATCAAGATCGTGTTTTACGTCAAAACGCTTTTAAGCAATACCATCAACAGTTTGCTGCTTATGAAAACACTCTAAGCGAACTCTTGTCAGGTCAAACGCATAATCATATCTTAAATGCCCGTGCACGCCATTATCAATCCAGCTTAGAAGCTTCGGTTTTCCCTAAAAATATTGACCTTTCGGTCTACCACGCTTTGATTCAAGCGGTTCATGAGCGTTTAGATGTGCTACATCGCTATATGGGTTTACGTAAACGCATTCTTCAACTAGACGAACTCCATTTATATGATATTTATGTGCCTTTAACGAGTGCTGTGGATATTCATCTTGCGTATCCGGAAGCTGAACAATTGGTTATTGAATCTGTTAAGCCTTTAGGAACTGAATATCAAGAATTATTACGCAAAGGATTGCAAGAACAACGTTGGGTAGATCGCTATGAAAATCAAAATAAACGCTCAGGAGCCTATTCAAGTGGTTGTTATGACAGTATGCCTTATATTCTCATGAACTACAAAACACTCTTACGTGATGTCTTTACTTTAGCTCATGAAGCCGGACATAGTATGCATAGCTTGTATAGCCGCAAAACGCAGCCTTACCACTACAGCGATTATTCCATTTTCTTAGCAGAAGTGGCGTCGACTTTTAATGAAGACCTCTTGACACGTCTTCTCATTGAACGTTGCCAAGATCCGCATGAAAAAATCTTTCTCCTCAATCAAAAAATTGAAGACATTCGGGCTACGCTCTTCCGTCAAACAATGTTTGCCGAGTTCGAACTCCTCATCCATCAACTACTAGAACAAGGAACACCTTTGACACCTCAACTTCTCAAAGAAGAGTATCGTAAACTGAATCAGCTTTATTTTGGTCCAGCGACCGTCATTGATCCCGAAATCGAAATTGAATGGGCGCGTATTCCTCATTTCTATTATAATTTCTATGTCTATCAGTATGCAACCGGCATTAGTGCCGCCTTAGCTTTAGCTGAAAAAGTCGTAAAAGGTAACGAGAAAGATCGTGATGCTTATCTAGCTTTCCTTAAAGGGGGATCGAGCAAATATCCTATTGAAATGCTCAAAATGGCAGGAATTGATATGACATCACCTGCACCTGTTAAAGCGGCTATTCAAACATTTGATCAATTGTTAACAGAGTTAGAAAACTTACTCGATCAAGTACCAGCTATGCGTTAAATACTTAATACACAAGGTTTATTTGTTTTTAGCAATCAAAATCAAATAGTGCTAATTTTCTTGCAAAAAAACGAAACCCGCAGTATATTGTTAACTTCACAGATGACTTAATTATTCTTTTAAAAGAGGAGATGATATTTATGGCTCAAACACAACAAATGACTTCTCAACAAGTTAAACTTAAACCACTTGGTAATCGCGTCTTAGTGCGTCGTTTAGCAGCTGAAGAAAAATTGAGAGGAGGGATTATCCTTCCCGATACAGCTAAGAAAAAGCAAGAGCAAGCGGAAGTTGTGGCACTAGGTTCTGGCAAGAAAGATAAGAATGGGGTGTTGATTCCGATGCCGGTTAAAGTGGGTGATGTGATTTTAATGGAAAAATATTCTGGTCAAGAAGTGACGGTAGAAGACGAAGAGTATGTGATCCTTCGTGCAGACGACATTATTGCCATTGTTGAACAATAACAGAATGATCAAACATATTTTACATATTTTAAAGGAGCTTTCACATGGCTGCAAAATCGATTAAGTTTAAAGAAGAAGCGCGTCAAAAGATTCTAAAAGGTGTGCGCACATTAGCGGATGCTGTTAAGGTGACATTGGGTCCTAAGGGACGTAATGTGGTGATTGACAAATCGTATGGCACACCACATATCACCAAAGACGGTGTGACAGTTGCGAAAGAAATTGAACTCGAAGATAAATTCGAGAATATGGGTGCGCAAATGGTCAAAGAAGTAGCGAGCAAGACAGCGGATAAAGCAGGAGATGGCACAACGACAGCGACGGTATTAGCAGAAGCGATTTATGCCGAAGGATTGCGTAACGTGGCAGCTGGAGCCAATCCGCTTGATCTCAAACGTGGGATGGAAAAAGCGCTCAAAACGGTTGTACAAGAATTGGAAAAACGCAGTAAAAAAGTGGATGATCGTCAAGAGATTGCACAAGTCGCGACTATTTCAGCGAATAATGATGGAGAAATTGGTGAGATTATTGCGCAAGCCATGGAGCGTGTGGGTCGTGATGGAACGATCACAGTGGAAGAAGGAAAAGGATTTGAAACAGAATTAGATGTGGTCAAAGGGATGAAATTTGATCGTGGCTATCTGTCTTCTTACTTCATCACTAATCCAGAGTCACAAGAATGCGTATTAGAAGATGCGTATATCCTCATTTATGAGAAAAAAATTAGCTCGATTAAAGAGATTATTCCACTTTTGCAAGCAGTTGTCGAAACAGGCAGACCCTTGTTGATCATCGCAGAAGATGTTGAAGGAGAAGCGTTGGCGACTCTAGTGGTGAACCGTCTGCGTGCAGGACTCAAGATTTCTGCTGTCAAAGCGCCGGGATTTGGTGATCGTCGTAAAGCGATGTTGCAAGACATTGCGATTGTGACAGGCGCGGAAGTCATTAGTGAAGAGCTAGGACATAAGTTAGAGAACACGACAATTGAGCAATTAGGTCGTGTGAAGAAAGCGGTTATGACGAAAGATGAAACGACTTTAGTAGAAGGTGCAGGTTCTAAAGAAGCCATTCAAGAGCGTGCGGCGCAAATCAAGCGTCAAATCGAAGAAAGCACATCGGATTATGATCGTGAGAAGTTGCAAGAGCGTTTGGCTAAGCTTGTCGGTGGTGTAGCGGTCATTCGTGTGGGCGCAGCGACAGAAGTAGAAATGAAAGAGAAGAAAGACCGTGTAGATGATGCGCAAAGAGCGACAGCGGCGGCGGTAGAAGAAGGTATTTTGCCTGGTGGTGGAACCGCTTTCGTGCGTTGCATTCCGATTGTCAACAAGCTGGCAGATTCTTTAGAAGGAGATGAAAAGACGGGTGCGCGTATTATGGCACGTGCGTTAAGTTCTCCTTTGCGTCAGATTGCAGAGAATGCCGGACAAGAGGGCGCGATTATTCTGCAGCAAGTGGAAAAGCTCAATGACAGACAAGGCTACAATGCATTGACAGGTGAATACGTCGACATGATTTCGGCTGGTATTTTGGATCCGACAAAAGTGGTGCGTTGTGCGCTGGAAAACGCAGTATCGATTGCCTCGATGTTGTGGACAACAGAAGCGATTGTAGCGGACATTCCAGAAGAAAAACCGGCAGCGGCGGCGCCTGTAGGAATGGATTACTAGTTTGATCCGAGCAGTTTCAAGTATTTATTTAAAGGGAAGAGTCGCCTCTTCCCTTTTTGTTGTAAAAGAGTTAGAAAAAAAGCAAATAGTGATTGAGTTAAAATGGCAATTTTTTTAAGATAAGCACTTTCTTATTCCGGATTAGCTCAGCGGTAGAGCAGTGGACTGTTAATCCATTGGTCGCATGTTCGAATCATGCATCCGGAGATTTCACTCATAGGCATTTATGGTTCACTCCATAAATGCCTTTTTCATTTAGTGGAACTCAAAAAAGGAGTAAGCATATGAGTTTTTTAAAAAAGAGAGGGAAGATTCTCTTTATGATCTCATTTTGCATTTTTCTCATTGTGCAGCAGATTGCCGTGTGGTACGGCCGCTCTTACAGATCTCAAACGGAAGGATTAGATAGGAATGAAAATGACAGATTGGCCATGTATGAAGTTAGCCAGCTCGAAAAAATGTGGCGTAAAGCCGATGTCGAAGACCTTATCACCCCTGAAAAGATAGCTGATCACATAGAGCTTATGCTAGCCCGTTCTCGCTTAAAAGAGACTGAAATAGAGATTCAAAATTCTGAGGAACGGGTTCGGGGAGTGACGGGAAAAAAACGTGAATTTTTCCAAAAAGTGCATGCTTATTACCACCAATCAGCTTCAGCGCTCATTGCCATTGCCGACTTTTTGCTCGCTAAAAAAGAGGGGTACTCGGTTAAGGGAAATGAGATCAACTTTGAAAGTGAAACCGATGCAGAAAGGTTTCGAGAGCTCATCGACCAACTTGCTTACCTTCATAAAGAAAAACAAGAGCTTGATGCTTTCATCTTACATCACAACAGGGAATTCGAGAAAAGGCTATCTGCTCGTTGAATGTGTTGCCTGATAAGAGTTTCTGATGTTATGCAATTTAGTATGTATGGGATTTGAATTCATAGATGATTTTGTTTGGCGTTTATGTTAGTCGTAAATTCAACCCTAACGCAACACATAAAGAAACAAGTGTGTGCCATTTGGGATTTCCGGCTCCTGAAAGGTTTTATAGAGGCTTTCACGGCCGACGTGGGCTTTTTTAGCCAATGCACTAACTCCGCCTTGTGCTTCTGCAACATTTCTTAGAGCAATCAAAAAAAGATGTTGAGACTCTCCATCGCCTTTAAGGCTTTCTTCTAAAGCTGCATTTAAGTATGCGACGGCTTCATCGTGATCCTTTAAATGTTCGATCAAGAAATCTTGATATTTAACCTTAAAAAACTTGCAAATTTTTCATTATAAAATCTATTTTAAACAGGCTTCATACAGTCATTTAAGTAATTTTAATCACTAATTCAAGATCGACTAAATAGCTTATGAAGTCAAAGTAAAAGGTAGTTCAGGTATATTTTTGCAAGCAACTGTATCATCAGTTGCTAAAAGAAAAGAAGTAGAAAACAAAATAGAAAATGGAATGAAAAAAAATTTTTTGTGATCATCGCTTATCCAAAGGTGAATCAAATTGGAAAATCATAATAATTTAGATTATTTGTAAAAGACTAACTATGATTTTGTCAAATCTTTCTAATGAAAACGCTCTGGAGAGTTAATTGAAAATTCATTTAAAAAATCATTGTGATATTCCAAACGAAACTTTAACTAGGAAAATAACATCAAAAAGCTAGAAAAGCCAAGCTTTGCCGAGCTAAAGGCTTGATTAAAATAAATATGAGAAATTATAGTTCTCATTTTGAAGTCATTAAAATTTTTCGCGTTAGCCAATTTTTCATTTTGAGCTGCGATGAATAGATACAGTAAATGATAAAGATGTACTTCATCTAGCAAACTAGGTGAGATTGAGATTAGAAAGATGCCAAAATATAAGCCTAATAAAATATGGATTGATGCAGACGCTTGCCCTAAAGCAGTTAAAGAAATTGTTTTCAAGACAAGTCAGCGTTTAAAGATAAACATTATATTAGTGGCGAACTCCTATCAAAATATTCCTCACAACGATCTTATACAATTAGTTGTTGTAAGCAACGGATTCGATGCGGCCGATCAACATATTATTGACCAAGTCGAAATTCACGATATTGTGATTACAGCTGATATTTCACTAGCAGCGAAAGTGTTGAAAAAAAAAGCTATTGCTCTTAATCCTCGAGGTGAAATTTATACTGAAAACAATATTAGTTCGATCTCATCATTGCGTGATTTTATGAAAGAATTTCGCGATGCCGGCACAATTACTAGTGGTCCAGCAGCGTTTGGTCCAAAAGATATTAAGCGATTTGCTGATTCACTGAACAAACTAGTTTCGTAACTTCAAAAGAGTTTTTCTTTCTATAGCTCATATTTTGAAATTAGTAAGTCTTAATCTCTGTATATTATTTAATTGAATTTAAAATTTATTGACGTTGTTAATGTTTTGATATAATATTTGTCTATTATTAAAATTATTTTTTATTTATAAAATAAATTAATAATTTACAAAATCACAATTGCTTTAATAAAATAAATAAAAAAAATAGGTTAAAAATGTCTGCATTAGAAGCTTCTAAAACTGCTCCTCAGCCTGCAGGAGAATCTTATAGTCGTTTATGTTTATTCCAATTGACTGCGCGACGTGCTGGAACAATGCCAGCTGCTATTAAACCGGAGCTAAATAATGAAAATCCTCCGCTAGAGTTGATGAATCGCCTCATCCAACCTATTGAAAAAAGTGCGGTTCTTTACCAAATGGCATCTATAACAAGTGTATTTGAAGCTTTATTAAAAAAAGAAAACTCACAAGTTGAGGATGATTTAAAAAATAAAATTGCTAAGATAAAAGATGATTTATTAAAGCTGGCGATGAAATATCAGCATACGCATGCGCAATTAAATCTTTTAAAAATTCTCTCTTTTCGCTTGACAACGCATATCAATCAATTATTAGACAAGCCTGCTGTAAAAACATTAAAAATAGTAACCGCTAAATTAAGTGGATCTCGCTCGCTAGATCGCTTAAATTCTTCAACGCTTGCTGAAAATTTACAATCATGTGCTTTACAGGCGGCACTTTATATTCATCAATTAGAGAAAGAAGTCGTGTGTGATGAGAAAGATATTCAATGGCCAGCTGTATTTGACAAGGCACATTTTGATACGATTTTAGATGCTGCTTATTCTAATTTATCTGATTCTCAAACAAAACAACTCATCAAAAACTTGCAAGGTGATCTGGAGCTATTACATGGTTTATCGTTGGCTCCTAGAACTCTTGTTCCTTTAGCTATTATTTCTTGTAGAGATTATCAAAAAAAATCTGCTGTGGCTATCCAAGAACTAGAAGGCATGCTATTAGAACGCTTAAAATTTCTTGTAAAAATGATGAAAGAGATGCAAGCAGATAATTTTCCGCTTCTTAAAGGAAGAGGAGCTGAAGTTAAAAAATGTAAAGCGAAGCTTAAAGAAGTGAGTTTAAAGTTTATACAAGACTATGAACCTGCTTTGAGGAGTATGCTACAAAGAATGCAGGATATGTATCGAGAAGCCTATATGACTCCAGCATCCTCTTGTGCTAAAACACATATTCAAACGTGTCGCAAGCTTTTAATAGAATTAAAGAAGCCGGATTCGAGCCCAGAAAGAATTATAGCAAAATATTATCAAGTATTAAAAGACATAGAAGAAGCGCGTCAATCGCCTGTGAGCGAGGGTTTAAGTCTTCTCTTGATTAATCACTATATTTTACCTTTAAATGATACGAGTATCATCTTTTACCGTTATTCTATTCCATTACTCACTCAAGAGTTAGAGCAGTTTATTCAAGCTTATGAAAGCTATGAGAAGCTTATTCCTGTTGAGCAAAGAGGGATGAAAACCGATCTCTTTAGACCTTTCGACTTATTAACATTTCATCTACTAGAATCGCTACGAACAGTTTTAACATTGATTGAAGATCAGGAAGTAATAGATCACGTGCTAAACACGATTAATGGAATTCATATTATTAATAGGCAAGCATTCCTCTGGTATCAGGCCTCTTTTCCGTATATCACGCATGAACGAATAACCATAGAAAAATTGCTAGAAAATGCCATCAAAAACCTTCAGCAAATACTTGCTAAGCTTCAAACACAAGATCCACAGCCTCAAGCTACCATCTCTCAGTTAGAAAGGGTGCTAGAGTTATTCGAGTGCTTAAGCCATTTTCTTCATTCTTCTTCAGCTTACCCTTTTCTCTTTGCAACCTTAGGAAAGGAGTCTCTGCAGAAAGATAGTTATGAACATCAACTGATGGCTCAAATGGCGAATGTGTTGTATAAGAGAATTCAGGAATTTAAAGATTATTATTTTGTGCATGAAATATCTATCAATTGGAAAGATAGAGAAACAGGCGCTGCCGTATTGTTATTATCTTCATTAGTAGAAAATATGCTTGCATCAGAAGGTGGAGATGCAAGTGAAATGCCTTCCCTAGTCGCATTTCCAAACGGAGATGAAGAGGAATATTATACAATACGCCCCCCCTCTGTAGATTTATTTGCTGAGAAAGTCGGCTTTTATTTACATCGTCATTGGGAAGAGATTCCTTCTATTCAATCTTCTAATTTAATAGAAAATTATCCCAGTCTAAGGCGTCTATTTATTCCGCTGGAGAGATTTCAAAGAGACTTATCCCATTGGAAGTTAGAATTAGAGGATAACAAAAAATTAGAAGATATGGAAAATAGATTAAAAATGATTCATTCGACTTTTTTTGAACCGTACCAGATTTTAACGCGTTATTTTTCTATTTGCACTTTGTCTGACGATGTTCCTTCTCTTTCCTCTTCACTTGCTATTCAACCTAAGCGTCGACGACAAATTTTTGAGAAAAAACCCACACTTTCGCTTGCAAGCTCGCCTATAGAAAAAGAAGAAAAAAATTTGATTCAAGCTCTTCACGCGCATGTCAAACAGGTAGGTGAGTCGCTAGCTCTACCTACGGATGCTTTGCAAGTGGATAATTTAGAAGCTATGCGTGATTGTTACAGACAAGTCATCTATCATTTAAATTCGATAGAAGATTTATGGAATTTAGAAAAAGAAGGTTCGCTCTCTTTTTATCAACATAAAGCGTTGCTTGTGCATCAAGCTGCAGCTATTGAGCAAACGGTTAAATTGGCAGCACTAGCTCGTCCAAAAGATGAACAGAAAAGACAGACGTTGACTCAACAGCTTAAGTCGAGTCATTCACCTTCTCAATTTTTTACCTCTTTTTTACCTCGACAAGCCGCTGTGAAGAAAGCTCATTGGGATCAAGCATTTCAAGCTGTTTGTGCGGTGGATGGTTTTTTAACTGTGCCGGCTCGTTATGCTGTCGGTCATCATGCGTGGTTGGAATTATTAACCGAATGGGAAGAGAATCAAGAGGTGCAAGTTGAAAAAATTCAAGAAAAAGAATGTCAAACTCTTCAAAAGTTAGAGCAAGATAATTTAAGTGCTTTGTCAACACTCTTTGAAGATATCAAACATTCCTTACCTACCCCGCAAACTTCTGTTGTTTTTGTCTCACAAGCAGGGGTAGTAGAGGGACTTTTGGATCAAGGATTATTACATGTTCCTCACCAATTGACTTATTCTTCTTTTAAGTTTAATCAATTAAAAGCTTGTTTGAATTCATTTTTTGCCCTGAAACATGTACAGCCACTTTCTCCATATGAAACCACGACCAGTTTAGTACGTCGTCGTGAGCAAATACATGCTAATTTAGATATCATTGCCGTGAATAGTGAAGAAATACAAGCTTTGTTAGAAGAAGCAAACACGACGCAATGGTGTAGTAGTTACGCTTCTACTTTGCTCTTGCGCGGTGCTGTCTGTTTAGAGAAAAGTATTCAAACTTTATTATTTTGGTTGCCCGTTTCTTCTGAGAGCGATGATGATCAACACTATCTTTTAGCTAGGCGTGCAGGCCCTGAGGGCACGAACGTTCCTCTTTGGCATACACACTCCATTCAAGATAGCGCAGTGGTCGCTGCTACAGGATTAGAAGAAAGGGGAAAAGCTAATCAAGCTGAACGCATGCAACAAATCAGTCAGCAATTTGCTTGGTTAGATCCTTTTATTAAACAATTATACCGTTATCCTTTCTCTGTCAAAGAGAATTCATCAGCGATGATTCCACGCTTATTTCATGCATTAGCTGAATTGCGACGATCAATTAGTGAAGGTACACTTATAGAAAGTTCAAAGAGGCAATTACAAGAAACATTGTCGGCAGACTGTACAGAACTTTTAGAGCGTTTCGATGGGCTCATTCAAGGACATTTAACGGCTCAAGTAGTTGTTCCTGTACATGAAATGTTACGAGCTTCTCTTGAAATTTTGAAGATATTACAAAGCTTATCTAGCAGATAACAAAATTTCCTATCTATCCTATCGCTTGCGATCTTGCTTATCCTGTTATTTGTATAGGTTCACTATATACATAGACTGTTTGCCATTTGTGCGGTAGCACTCTAACTGCATTAGCCCAGACCGAGCGCGTTTAGCGCTCGTTCTGGGAAAAAAGCCATTTCATGAGCACTGCGGTTAGCAGTGCAACTATTCAGAGTCCGTGTAGCACTGCTAACCGCA
>JASBUW010000135.1 GCA_030147755.1 Parachlamydiaceae bacterium | reverse complement strand
TCATCGATGAAGTAAAACAAAAAATCAAAAGCTTAGCTCTTCCTAAAAATATATCTATACGACCTGTTTTGATTCACGTAAATGGAGTTGATGAATCTGTATTGGAAAGTGATTTCTTCTCTTCTATCATCGATTTTAATAATCTTCTACATAAACACTGAGCTTAAATATGAAAAGATGGTTTATTTCAGACACACACTTCTCTCATAAGAATATCATCAAGTATGCTGGCCGACCTTATACGACAGTTGAAGAGATGAACAGAAGCCTTATTGACAATTGGAATCAATGTATTGCTCCAGAAGATCAAGTGTTTTTTCTTGGAGACTTTGGCCTTGGAGATGTCAAACATCTTCATTCCATTTGTTCTCAGCTTAAAGGCCATAAAATTTGTATTCGTGGCAATCATGATCGCAATGCAAGCTACATGATGCGGGTCGGATTCTATCTTGTTTTGGAATCCGCATTTTTAAAAATAGGCCAACACAATGTCGAGCTTATCCACATTCCTTCCAATCCAACACCTTCTCATTTTCAATTACATGGTCATGTCCATGAAAAAAGACCGAAAAAGATCATATCCAATCAACTCAATCTTTGTGTTGAGGTTTGGGATTACAAACCAGTCTCAGAAAAAACGTTACTTAGCCTGCTTGATAAGGCAGCTTCCGTAGAACAGACTCATTCCACTGAATAACTTTTCACAGGTGTTCGTTAGACACCCAAGTAATCTTCTGACTGTTCAGTTATACGCACTGTTCAATATAAATTGAACAGTTCAACCCTAGAGAAAATCCGTGGACCACTGGTGGACCAAATAGGGTCAGCAAGCTACATTAAACGGCCTCAAATTGGAATGGACGAAAAGGGGTTTTCCGCTGTATAGTGGTTACTGTTAGCTACTGTAATTTGCGGTAGTTTAAGAAGAGGGTACGGACTCATAATCCGCTGGTCGTAGGTTCAAATCTACTTGCTTCATTTTCTTAAAGTGAATGTGAAAATCAAGAACTTATTGCTCGCTTTCATCCTTGCTTCTTCATAGGTTTATTGCGATGACCAGACAAATCAGAAAATGAAAATCAAGAGGTAGGCATGCACCACACTGTAGAGCATCAAAAAAAGAAATTTTTCATAGGACTTGAGCTCCGAACCAATAACGAAGAATGTTCTTCTACTATGCCCGCTCACAAAGAAAGATTCTTTAGAGAAAACACTCCCTCAAAAATCCCAAACAAAGTCAATGGCAACATTCTTGCTCTCTACACTGACTACGAGGGCGATTATACAAAGCCTTATTCTTGGATTCTTGGATGTGAAGTATCCAGCCTAGACGAAATTCCTGATGGATTAGTTGGCAAAGTTATTCCCGAATCAAATTATGCTGTTTTCACAACTCAAGGAGGGTTTCCACAAGGATTGATTGCTGCATGGCAAGCAATATGGAAATCTAATCTTCATCGTTCCTACACAAGCGACTTTGAAGTTTATCGCTCTGATTTCGATCCACAAAAAAATCCACAAGTAAAGGTCTATATTGCTATAGATCGTTAACGTTAGTACCGGAAAGATCAGCTTATGAATCAAATCATCATCAAAATTATCTATGATAACTGTAAGGCAAATGAAAGTTTACAAGAGGGGTGGGGCTTTTCTTGTTTGGTTGATTTAGGACAGCGTAAAATTCTTTTTGACACAGGAGCTGATGCGCAGGCTTTCTTTTCCAATCTTCAAAAATTAAACGTTAGCTGCGATGAGATCACAGATGTAGTCTATTCTCACAAGCATTATGATCATATTGCAGGGCTTGAAGAGGTTGTTGGAAAACTCAAAAAAGATAGTCGTCTCTTCTTACCAAAAAAATTTCCATCCAAAAAAATTCCACCTACTATCCGTACAGAAGTAGTGGAAGACTCCAAAAAGATAGATTCTGGAGTTTATTCCTTAGTTTTAAAAGGGGGATTTTTTCTCTATGAACAAGCCCTTTTAATAGAAACTTCAAAGGGTTTAATAGTGATTACGGGATGTGCGCATCCAGGTATCATTCGGATATTGCAAGAAGTTCAAAAACGTTGGAAACATCCTATCCACCTTGTTTTAGGTGGATTCCATTTGTTTCGCAATAAACAAAGCCAGATTGATGCAATTGTAGACCAATTTAAAGCCTTGAACGTTCAGGTAGCAGCTCCCTGTCATTGTACTGGAAGCTTAGCAATTGAACGCTTTCACCAAGCATTCCAAGACTCTTTTCACAAAATTGGAACAGGAACGGTTCTTACTTTAAGCAAATAATAAAGGGTCATAAAGGGGGGGCATGCCTGACATTTTTTCTGACATTCGTTGTTTTAAATGCTTTTTCTAATGATCTGTCTCATTAGTTTTAGGGGCAATGAGTACTAGTTGTTCAAAAGTTTACGAAATCAATTTTTTTAGTGAAAACGCCCTCATTTTTTCCTTCTTTTCCCTGAAGTTTAAATTCAAATTGTGATTTCTGTTATAGTTTTCTTTCAATATAGAAAGCAATTTATGTGAGTACAAGCAAATGATGAACAAATTAGTGATTTTTGATTGTGATGGTGTTTTAGTTGACAGCGAGATTATTTCAAATAGGATTGACGCTGAGGCTTTGACTTCCTTTGGTTACCCGATAACAGCGGAGGAGAGCATTAGGAGATTTACAGGTTTAAACGCAAAAGCTGTTCGTCAAATGATTTTGAACGAATCAGGTATTGATATCCCTTTAGATTACTTAAACTCGCAGCAGCCGATTGTCTTGAAAGCTTTTGAAACTGAGTTGATCTCTTTGATTAAACCTGTTTTAGAGATTATTGATAAAAAGAAGATTAGCCGGTGCGTAGCCTCAAGCAGCCAAAGAAATCGTGTTGTTCGATGCCTTGAATTAACTGAACAGCTCATGTATTTCAACGATCAATCAATTTTCACGTCTCAACAGGTATTTAATGGAAAGCCTGCTCCAGATTTATTTCTCTTTGCTGCAAATCAAATGGGATTTAATCCAGAAGATTGCATTGTCATCGAAGATAGTTCCGCAGGTATTGAAGCAGCTATCTCAGCTGGTATGCGTGTCATTGGTTTCTTAGGAGGGGGCCATGCTCATCACCCTTGGTATCAAGAAAAAATTCAAGCTTATAATGTGCCGATTGCCAGAAATTGCAACGAACTCTTAAAGGTTTTAAATGTTAGATGAATCCACAGCTCATTTACATGAAATAATAGATGATGCTACCAGGTTAATGAGTGTGTATTTTAAAATGCCTGTCAATTTTTCTAAGGTTATTCAACTGAGCGAGCCCGACAGACGCAATGTGATTTTGAGGCTACTGATTGATAATCCCCAAAGAGGTATGCCTCAAACCATAATTTTGAAACAGACAGCCACGGAAACAAACAAATTTGATACTGCTAAAAGTGAAACAGAAATAGAAAAGCTTAGCAGATTTGCCCACGATTGGGCAGGGATTGAGTTTCTCACAGAAATAGGAAGCGATCATGCTCCACATTTTTATGCTGGCAGTTTGGAACATAAATTCATACTCATTGAAGATTTAGGTCTCTTGCATCCAAGTCTTGTGGGACCTTTAACTCGCTCACCTTCTGTTGTAAATGTTCAAGAGGCAGAATCCGCTTTAATTGCCTATGTACGTCGCATCGGTAGAATGCAGGTAGATACCTTAGGGAAATCCGTTCAGTTCACCTCCATTTTAAATCGAGTTTATCCACAAGCCTTACGCTTTAACTTTCTTTCAGAAGTTGACGTTTCTGACATGCTCAATCAATTTAAATTATTGATAGGCCAGGAATCAAATGAATTAGGCCGAGAAATTCACAAAGTGCTTGAATTCTCTAAATCCCCTAGTGATTTTCATGTTCTTCTACATGGCGATATTTGCCCTGACAACGTTTACTACCAAGGCCATGAAATTAAACTGATTGACTTTGAATTTGGTGATTTTGGAAATGCGCTAATTGATGGTGTGTATTTGCGCATGAACATGCCAAGTTGTTGGTGTTCCAAGGCTGTACCAGAAGCGGTGCTTTATAAAATGGAATTTGCTTATCGAGAAGAATTAAAGAAAGGGATTCCAGAAGCATATGACAGTGCTGCTTACGACAAATATTTAACTTACGCTTGTGCCTATTGGTTAATCAGAACGATAAGCACAATCGATGTAGACCGTGAATGGATTTGTCCAAGTGGACCTGTAGATCCTGATTCTAAGTGGGATCCTAAGGAAAATGGACTCAGACCAAGAATATTATCGAGACTCAAAGCTTTTATAGATTGTTCGAGAAATACAGGTCATCTCCCTCAATTCTGTGAGGCTTCAATCCAACTATTAGCGCACTTAAAAAAAATCTGGCCCGATTCACGATATATTGATGTTTTTCCTGTTTTCAAAGAACAAAATAATGAATAGCAAAAGACAGCGTACTAGTTAAAGGTGCCTCTTGGTTAGGTAAGCTTTATTCTTTTATTGCAATCTTTAGCACATGAGAGCCATTTTGTTCCATATAGCTAGAAACAGCTTTAATGCGCTCTCGAATAGAGGGATGGTTAATAGGACCAAACCAGAGCCCAAAATTTCCTATGTCTTTTGGATCTTTTGCTTGAGTTATCTTAATGGCAAAAACGAAGGTTTTACCTAACTGATCTTGGAAAAGATAGGTGGCTCCAATCAGGTCTGTAGGAATATTTTCACAATTTAAGGGAACATCAAAAAGATGAGTGGGATAATTCACTAATTCTTGCTGATAAATTTTTTGCTGTTCCTCTGTGCGTTTTTTTAATCCGTCTTTGGGATAAATGACATATAGATTTCCGCCTTTAAAAAGATAATCCCTGATAATAGTCGTTCTTGCTTTAACGGTAAAAAGACGAGCAGAATCGATTTCAATAGAGGAGTCTACCAACTGTTTAGAAATGTCACCAGCCGTGCAAAGAGGTGTTGCAGGCATGGGAGTATGAATGGCGCCCTTGAGAGAGGTTACTTCTTTTTGTAATTCAGAAGCTAATACATGTTCAACAATGCCTTGAAGAGCAACAAAATAAGGCCTTACATCTTTATCTGTACCGCTAACCTCTAATACGCCGGCCTCTATTAGAGTATTCCAAGTTTTTGAAATTTCAGTTCTTAAAGAAGAGAATTCGTTGGATTTTAATCCTGGGATATCTTGCGAATATTTTATTGTTTCTAATACTTTGGAATGTATAACTGTGGTGAAGTTAGATCTTGCTATCTCTTTTTGCTGAGCAGACCCTTTTTCAAAGGGATATAAACCAATAAATGTTAAAACAGCTCCACCCATCAATAATAATAATTCAATTTTTCTTATTTTGCTCATTATAAATTTTTCTTTAATGAATGTAGATATTCGTTTTTGAAAAAGAAGAGTTTTTGAAAATATTGTGGGCTAATGCATGTTTAAAGGACATCTGTAACAAATTATCTTTAAATTTCCAAGATGATATAAGCTCTCTACATTTCTTCATGGAGCAAAATTTGTTCGATCGTGTTTTCCACATATTGTAAATAAGCATCTTGCTCAGTTTGAGGAATAAGTGTATGGCGAAAAATTTTCACTTCATCATTAAAAAGGCTGCCCGCAATTATACGTACCTGCAAGTTTTTATTAATATTAAAATTGGGTTTTAAACGGTTACTTTGAAAAGTTGCAAAAACTTGATGGATGATTTCATCTTCAATAGAGTTAAGCAATCCAAAGGGAAAAGCAATATAGAGAAAATCTTCAATGTGGTTTTTTGGTAAAAAGATTTGAGTGATAATCCCTTGTTGAGTTTTTGGAGCCACTTGAATTAAACCATCTAGATAAGGTGCATAAGAAGCTCGTGATAGCCCTGCATGATCAAACATTTCAATTAAATGACTTTTTAATTTTTCAAAATAAGCTTCTTCGGAATTTGTATCTTGACTTGTCACAATTCCTATTCCATCCATGAAAACATCAAAGGCAGAATCAGCGGGAGCGTACGTTTCTATAGACAAATTACCCGCAATTAGTTGTCTACTGATTTCTGGACATGTATCAGTAATAGCATAAATCTGCTCTACTAATTGTTTGTTTGTTTTTTCATCTTCGTCATCGCTTTCACTATCATCATCTTGTTCGTTTTGTTCGAGGAAATCTAAAAGATTTTCAACAGGAACGCCTGCTATTTGCGCCCATGTTTCTTTACTCACATTAAAGGAAGGATATTGTTTAAAGAAATCCTCACGATTCTTCGCTAAACTTTCGTGTGGAGCACGAAGATATTCAAAATCAGTCACATTCTTTTTTTGGAGTCTTTGATAGAGTTCTTTCGCGATGACTTGATAAGCAAAAAAATAAGAATCTTGGGCTGTGATCACTTGATATTTGTCTAAATATTCTAATTCTTTAGCTCTTATGTTAATAAAAAATTTTAGTAGCTTTTCTTCTTCATGTAAGTTTTTTAATGTGCAATCGGATTCAATTAAACATCTTTCAATATTATGAATATACGCATTTAAGAGTATCGTTTGATCTTTAAGGTTAAGGGCAAAAAGACTAGAGCTGAGATTCAAAATAAGAACAGTTTTTAGCAGTATTAAATTAAAATTTTTAAACATAATTACTTTTTTCATGATTTATAAAATTTGCGATTAATACAATAAGTTATACTTATATTAATTGAAATGATATCTAAACACAATTAAATTATTGGTCTTAAAATTGTTATTTATATATAATCAACTTAATATTTTTATTGTGTATAATATAATTTAAAAAATTAAACAAGAATTTTATGAATCCTATAGATAATTCCCATTTAGAAACTTTCGAAGAGTCATCTCCTTGTGTAATTCGAGAAGGCGTTTTTGGTTCGACATTTAAAAAAAACAATGAATCGCTTTTTTTGCGCATGGAATTAGTGACCGCGGGAAATACAAAAAGTTGGTATCAATTCAAAGAAATGACTTGTTGGATTGCCAATCAAAATGCAAGGGGAGTACTCAGTGTTCTTGTAAGGTTGGCAGGAAAATCGAATTACCCTGATTATGAAAAAATAAAAAAAGCTACTGGTTTCACAAATGAAGAATATATCTCGTTTACAGAAAAAGCGATTAAATTGAAAAACAAAACCAATAATAAAATAGTAGAGCTTCTTGAGGCAAATTCTACTGGTAGCAATCACATGCATACTGGCTTCCAAACAGGGCAGCAATACATCGTTTATGTATCAAAAAACCGCAATTTTTCCATTCAAGACGCTGATATGACCGGTAAAGAAATCAATCTGAAAAACTTTATCGAATCATATAATGACATTTTGATATGTGTGGGGACGGATTTTTCTGAAAAAGACAGTTTTTACACTAGAGGCATTTTTAGAAATCCCTATTGGGTTTTCGAGGAAAAATATTCGGGTTTATCTATGCTATTGCATGGATTTACTGGTGCTGTTGCGAATAAATATTTTCCTGAAAAAAAATTTATGCGTGTCAAACCCGTTGGCAGTATGCAATCTATCATAAAAAAAAGTCTTCTTCCAGGAGAAGGATATATAGAGCATAAAGATGAAAAAATAGATATCACAGCTTTAGAGGTTTCACCAGAGGATCTCGAATATCAAATGAATAACATCAAAATATCTGCGCTGGCCTGTATCTATAACAAGGCAATGAGTTGATCGATTAATAATCTACACAAGATTTTTTCAGTTTTCTAAAGATGCGATTAATAGAATACAATGCAAATGCAAACTTGCGCAAGAACCACCCTGCTTAATCTAGGTTAATTCTTGCTGAAACTGAGTGAAAAGGATTGTAATTTCTGATAGAATTTTGCCTTAATAGGCTTCACCATGCAAAAAGGACGTGAATTTATGAAAACTCTGTTACTTACTTTAAGCGTCTTCATGGGAAGCCTATTATTTGCCGCTGAAACATCAAAAGCTGAAGAGAATTCAGCTAAACAACATATTGTTGAGCAGGGCTTGCGTCCGAAAGTTCTGATTGCTGGTGATTCGAATAGTAGGATGAATATCCTTGAGAGAATGAAATACTACAAAGTACCTGGCGTCAGTATAGCAGTTGTAAATAATGGGAAAATTGAATGGACGCATGGATATGGACATATTACAACTGATCCAAACAGCGCATCTGTTGATGAACATACTCTATTTCAGGCTGGCTCAATCAGCAAGCCAATAACAGCATTTGGCGCACTCATACTAGTTCAACAAGGCAAAATTTCTCTGGATGATGACGTAAATTTGTATCTAAAGAGATGGAAAGTACCAGAGAATGAATTCACAAAAACGGAAAAAGTTACTCTTAGACGCCTGCTTTCCCATACTGCTGGGACTAGTGTGCCTGGATTTCCAGGCTATTCAGTACAAAGTCCTATTCCAACTCTTGTAGATATACTAGAAGGGAAAAAACCCCTTGTAAATACAGATCCGGTGACAGTGATTGTTAAACCAGGTAATGAGCTGAAATATTCTGGAGGAGGAACAACAATTGTTCAACTATTGATCGAAGAAATCACTGGAGAACGTTTTGATGTTTGGATGCAAAATAATGTCCTTAAGCCATTAGGAATGTCCGAAAGTACATTTAAGCAATCTTTACCCCCTTCATATGCTCTTCATGCTGCTTACGGTCATCATTTAAATGGTGTCAAAGTAGAAGGAAACTGGCATGTTTATCCTGAAATGGGTGCAGCTGGATTATGGACAAATCCAAAAGACTTAGCTCGCTTCATTGTGTATATTCAATCTGTTCTGAAAGGCAAACAAACTAAACCTCTTGCTTATTATTACGTTAAAGAGATGATCACTCGACAAAAGATCGGCGATAAAGAATGTGATTCAGGTCTCGGTCTCTTTCTTGAAAACCAAGGTATGGATTTAGTTTTTGGCCATGGAGGACAGGATGAAGGCTTTATTGCACGCCTGTCTGGATATGCATTTCGCGGTCAAGGACTTGTCATCATGATGAATAATGATTCGGGCTGGGCTTTAATGGACGAAATCACAAATAGCATTGCAGATGCTTATGGCTGGCCACATTATAAGCCCATTGAAAAAGAAGTTGTGGATTTCGATTCTTCTAGTTTTGCCCGCTTAGCAGGGCAATATGTAAGTAAAGAAGATGAACTTGAGGTTAACGTTATAGATAATCAACTGTTTATTGATTTTAAAAAAGGCTTAGATGCGCTGAGACTCTTTCCATCAGGAAAATGTACGTTTTTCGTGCAACAGGATGACATAACGATAGAATTTCTTAGCTGTGAAGGAAATTCTAATAACTTAGCACTTATTGATTCAAAGGGTGTAAAAACGATTTTTAACAAAAATAAATGAAAAATCGCTTTCTGCTTAGCATGAAAACCGCTCCTTGATAAGCTCTAAACGTATATTTAATTCACAAAAACTTTTAAAAAATTTCTAGCGCTTGACAAAAGGAAATTTCAACTTTTCCGTTATTAGAATACGTCATTAAATGTGGAAATATACTTTTTAAAACGATAGAATATTGTATGGAGAATTTAAGAACTTACAACCTTCTTTGTTTATGTATCCAACTGGCGACTAAGGAAACAAAAGAGATGAATGAGTGGATTAGCGTTAAAGATAGGTTACCGGAAAATGACGATCCAGTTTTGATTATATTAAACACGAAAAATCAGCTGCCTTTGGTTGCGCGCTTTGTGAAGCAATTCAGCGGTTTTAGTGGGAAATTTAGAAATACCTGGTTTGTTTTTGCGCCACCTAGATTTCCTAAACCTTGGATGTTTTCAGAAGAATATACCAAAGCATTTAGACTTAAAAAAGAAAAAGTGAGTCATTGGATGCCGATTTCAACAGCTCCAAAGAAAGCGACTAGAGCACAACTGTGATTAAGAGATTAACTCAGGATTTACAAGCTGCATTTCCAAAAATAAAGAGTTTCTCGAGGGCAAAGTAAGGTTGAGTTATGAGCAAAGAAAAGAAAAAAGGAATACTGCCAACAGAGAAGAATAACCAAGATGTTTCGCTAGCTGGTTATGCAGAGACTCTCGCCAATCTAAAGAACCAAATTCTGAACGCTCAATTAAAAGCATCTATTTCTGTAAACCGTGAACTCATGTGTCTTTACTGGAAAATAGGATCGGTCATCATTGAAAGACAAATGAATAGCGGCTGGGGGTCTAAAATCATTGATCGACTTACGAATGATCTTAGAGCTGCCTGTCCAATGATGAAAGGGCTTTCTCTTACGAATGTTAAGTATATGGTTCAATTCGCTAAGGAATATCCGGATTTTCTAATTAGCCAGGCAGCGTTTGGCCAAATTACGTGGAGTCATAACATTGTCCTTCTCCAAAAACTGAGAACCAAGAAAGAGAGAGAATGGTACGCCAAAAAAACTGTTGAAAATGGTTGGAGCAGTAGGATGTTGGTTATTTGGATCGAAAATAATCAATATCATAGCAAAACTCTCTCATTGAATCCTGGGTCTTTAATGCAAGAAACCTCTCAGGACGTAAAAGGAGCAAGTGTTGCCATTTATAATACTGAAACACATAAGGCAATACATATTTTACTTTAGACGATAAACACAAATGAAAAATGACATTCTTAACTTTTACAAACAATGTCTCAATCCTCAGGAGGCAATTTTTTCACGCACTGATCACGAAGATGCCATGGTTGCTATTGTTTTTAAAATTACGAAACCCAATAGAGAACACCTCGTTTTAAAAGTATGTAAAGGGTCAGGCCTGACCCCTAAGATGACCAGGTGTTTTCATTAGAAAGATTTGACAATCAACAAACCCTTAATATCCTGCCGCGATCTTGCGTATCCTGTTTTTTCATTAAAAAAAGAACAGGATACGCAAGATTGCAAGCGGCAGAATATTAGGGTAAACAATTTGTAGTTTGTAAAGTATTTTTAATAAAAACACCCTGCTAAGATGACCCCCTAATTCCCCCTTTAATTTCAACTGTGTAACTCTTAATAGTAATAAATCATAAATTGATTGTTAATTTTATGTTATGTTATATTATTGTTGCTATATTAATGTTAATATTTGAGTCAGGGTGTTTTCATTAGAAAGATTTGACAATTAACAACCCCTTAATATCCTGCCGCTTGCGATCTTGCGTATCCTTTTCTTTTTTTAATGAAAGAACAGGATACGCAAGATCGCAAGCGGCAGGATATTAAGGGTAAACAATTTGCAGTTTGTAAAGTATTTCTAATGAAAACACCCTGATATTTGAGTAAAATATTATAACATTATATAACATAACGCGATGTGCAACTCTTTTTTGAGTGAAAAAGAGGAAGAAAAGTAAAAAAAGGCATACTTTCGGTATAATTGAGATTACCAAAAAACAATTAATCGGAGGAAAGTATGCCCATACTCGATTTTATCATAACTGTGTTTTGCTTGATAGATGATGAATACAAAAAATTAGCGCTTCCTATCAGAAAAGGAGGATTTCCTCCTATTTTATCTGATAGCGAAGTCTTAACAATGGAAATAGTCGGGGAATTTTTAGAGATAGATGCAGACAAAAGTATATGGATGTATTTTAAAGACAATTGGCTTGAGCTATTTCCTAAGCTGGGAGAAAGAACAACTTTTGCTAGACAAGCAGCTAATCTCCATATAGTTAAGCAGATATTGCAAGAGACTTTAGCAAAAGCCTTAGGCGCATTTTCAGATTCGCTTCATTTAATAGATGGTTTACCTATGCCTGTGTGTAAATTTGCCAGAGCTCATTTTAGTCGCACTTTTAAAGGAGAAGCAGCTTATGGATATTGCGCTGCTAAGAAGGAAAGATACTATGGATTTCATGGTCATTTGGTTATCAACTCAATAGGAGTTATCACAGCCGGTACATTTACTGCAGCTAATATTGATGAAAGGGATGTCTGCCCTGAATTAATGCAGAGAATTCAGGGCTTAGTTTTAGGCGACAAAGGGTTTATACGCCCTGCTTTAAAAAGCGAACTTGCTGAGCAAGAAATTTATTTACAAACACCGGTAAGAGAAAATATGCAAGAAGGTAGGCCGGGATCATTTATACAATGGATGATGGGTACTCGCCGTTTAATTGAAACCGTTATAGGTCAATTAGCGGGCAGATTTAACATTGAGAAAATTAGAACAAGAGATCTTTGGCATCAAGCCTCTCGTTTTTGGAGAAAGTTGTTAGCACATACTGTATGCGTTAAAATTAACCTAGATATTGGTAACGAGCCGCTTCAATTTGAAAAGTTAATCTGTTAAAAAGTTGCACATTGCGTAACATAATAAAATTGAAAAAATGCGAGGAATAAATGCAATCAAACGAATATAGACCCCAAACAGGCATTTGGGATAAACCTCAAATAGTCGCTTTCGATTCACTATTTGATCAATATACGGTGGACAATGTTTTTGATTCTTCAACCAAAGATAAAATGATCCCCATTTTGAAGGAGTGGAAAAATAAAGCACAGAACCACTTGGAGATAGTTAAAAAGAATAAATATTTTTCTTCACCAAGCTTGGCTACTTACGTTCCCTACTACCCAAATAGCTATTCTCGTTCACGCCGATCAGAATTTGTAACCTTCAAACAAAATCCTCATATTATTCATAAAATTTACAACTTGGCACCTGGTAAAGGGAATCATTTGGCTCATACATTACGCTCACCAATGGCAAAACTTGTGGAAGAGGCTATTTTAAATAAAAATTTAACATTTTTTGGCGTACCCAAAGAGGGTTTGTTTCCCATAGCAGCAAAAGACATCATTTCTACCCTTGATGAACAAGATATTAATCACGCCTTTATTGTATGCACTGAAAAAAAAGACGTCTTGAGTGTAAATACTACAATCAAAAAAATAAAAGAAATGGATCAGGAACTTCAAAAAAAAATTGCTGAACAGGCATGTCAGATCCCTCTTAGTACAGGTCTTGGCGATTATACTTGGGCTAATATTCAAAAAGATGCTCATATAGACATTTTTTATGTGCTCGATACAGAGCCTCTTTATGGCGAATTGCTGATTGATATATTCGAAGAAGGGCGCTACAATGAAAAGGGATTCTTAAGAAATACAATTTTTGCGCAAAACATTACCTTAAAATCATCAGCCAAATTAGGTTTATCTGAATTTAAAGAGTCTTCAGAAAATTGTAATCTTGAGATTTTTGCCAATGCTGCACAGGGACATTTAGAAAAATTCGACTAAGAAATATTAACCTTGATCAAGAATATGACTGAACACTCACTAAAAGGGGGCGTAAAAGGGCCAGGCCTGACCCCTTTATTTAGAATCTATTTGTTTAAAATTTTTACCATGTTGACACTATTGATCTCGTTGATTTTTTCTACTTCATACCCCAATTTTTTATATAAGTTAATGGCCGCTACATTGTGAGTAAAAACATGAAGTCGAATACAATCAAAACCTTTCATTTTAAGCTCGGCTTCTAAACTATTAAGAATATTTGTAGCAATACCTTTGCCACGGTATTCTTTTGCCAGAAAGATAACTTCAATAAAAGCTTCTTTCCCTTCCGTGGAATAGTGAATGTATCCACATGGTATTTGGCCTTCAGTCAAAGAAATATGGAATAGAAAATTATGACTTTTCCATTCTTCAAAAAATGTTTTACTTTTAAGCTTTTGTAGCAACTCTTTTGTCTGAGCTCTAACAATTTCTAATGCTTCATTTTCACTAGGAAACAGGCCGGCTTGCCAAGCCTGCTCTGCGGCTGAATCTTCAGCTTCTTCATAAAACTTTGCGATATCCTCTTCATTTACAGGTTGTAAATAGAGTGCCTGTCGTTTAGCCTCGATTTTTGGCTGAAATGCCGTGACATCAGCCGCAGAAAGACTATTTAATGAAAATATAATAAAAATTGTTTTAAGTGTGTTTAAAAACATAACAATCCTGTTGTTAAAGTTTATTATATAATTAATAGTGTTATTTAATCAATTAAACATTTCTTCATCAAAATAAAAAATCTTAACTATTTATAGCTTATTTAAAGAAATAGTTCTCGAGAAATGGGAATCATACCATCTTTAAGTGGAAGAAATAGAGTCTGTACTAGCGGCTGTGTGGGATCAACTGCATAGCGAGAAAAGTCGCTCATTCCTGTCTCTCGTAACAAAGTTTCATCAATAAAAAATTGACCTGTTGCTTCTTGAAACGTTCGACGAGCAAGCTCATAAGCAGCATCTGCCATAATAGAAGGCCAACGACTTCCAGCATAAACTTGCGGCGAAAGATGATCCTTGAGCCTCTGAGTAGCTATATTTGTTTGAGGCCAAAGAGAATTGACCGCAATCTCTGCTTTCTTAAATTCAGCAGACATCCCCAGCGTACATAAACTCATTCCGAACTTACCTAAGGAAAAAGGCAAATGATCCCTTAACCACTGAACGTCAAGATTGAGAGGAGGCGCAATATTGATAATATGAGGATTTGGAGCCTTTTTCAAGTACGGGAAACAGATTTGGGCAAGAAAAAAGGCTGCTCGCATACTGGTAGATATGATGAGGTCAAATTGTTCAGGCGAAGTATGTAGAGCATCATTGAAGCAAGGTGCACTTGTATTGTTGACTAAGATGTCGATACTGCCAAAGTGGGCAATTGTCTCTGTAACGATTCTTTTCAATTCATCGCTATTTCGGACATCGACATCAAGACTTAATATTTTTCCTCCTGCAGATTGAATTTTCTCAACTGTTTCTTGTATTTGAGCAGGATTATCTTTTGAAGCAATAACGATATTCGATCCATCAGCAGCAAAGCGCAAGGCTATAGCTTGACCAATTCCCTGGCCAGCTCCTGTGATTATGACAGTCCTTTTTTCATTTTTAGACATGAAAACTTATATTCATTGCGTTAACTTTTTTCATAGATATTATCCTTCAAAAAGGTTTAGTGATCAGAGTTTCCTTTTTCTAAGAATTTTCATCAATCCCAATAGTAATAATTCCTCTTTGATAAGAGATTTGTTATACTCAGACCAGTTTTAGATTTTATATACAGACTTTTGTATGGGGCGTGTTTGCAAATCTAGGGCATTAGAAATTTGCAAACACGCTCTGAGCTAAAGCTTCGTTTTTTGTGAGAAAAATACTTAATCTCATGCATTGACTTAAACGTGATTGCGTAGCAACAATGTCGTTTAATTATTCAAAAGGTGGATTTATGCAAAATATTTTTTTATTTAAAAGATGTCATTCATTTCTATTGCTATTTGCTTTTTTTGCTATTGTTAATTGCATCTTCTGTTCTCAGCTTGCTGTTGCAGCAGGCATTAAACCTATCAGTTATGAAGAAATTGTCACATTTGCTAAACCGCAATGGGTAGAGCTTTCTGCGAATGGCATGCAGCTCGCTTTCTGTGTGCGAAAAGGTTCATTAGAGAAAAATTGCAATATGGATACCCTTTACTTGTTTGATGTTAAAAAGGGTCAGCAAAAAAAATTAACTGAATTTGAAGAGATTATACAAGCAAAATGGGGAAATAAAGATAAAGATGTTTATCTTCTCGTTAAAGAAGAGGGGATACACAAAATCATTCATTATCATGATGCAAGCCTAGTTACACTAGTGGAAAGTGAAGAACCAATCTACTTATTTACACTTTCTCCTGATGAGTCTAATTTGTATTATACTGTAGCGAAATATTGTTCATCTGACGAGTTAAAACAACAGGAAATGGAAGAAGGGCATGTTTATGACTTGGATCAAGATACCCTATTTAAAATTACAAAGGGTGATTATAAACATAAAGAACGAGAAGAGGTGTGGTGTCTGAATTTGCTATGTAAAAGCTCTCAGCTTATTACATTTTTGCCCTGTAAAGATATTGTGGGTCAATATTATCCCATTTTTACTTCTTTACATGTTTCAAGTGATAATAAACGCTTCCTTGTAAGCTTTTCAAAGCTAGGTCAACCAGATTTAGGAGGTACACCATTTGAGAGCGATGTTATTGTATGGGATTCAAGCCTTAAAGAATGGTACGATCCTTTAAATGATTCTATATATATAGAAGAGACAGCTTGCTGGATAAATGAGAGAGAATTTATTTTTCAACAAATTTCCTATTCAGATGGAGCTGCTACACAAACTTATTCTATATGGTTATTTGATGCAAATTCTCGCCAAGGGGACCGTTTAAACTGGCTTGACATTCCTGAAGAAATTAAGAAATTTCAATGGAATAAGGGTATCCTTTATGGAATAAGTAAGCGTAATTTATATAAAATATTTTTGGATGAAAAAAGAGTCGAACAGATAGAAATTCCAAAATCCTTTTATGAGCACCTTTCTTTTGATGAACAAGCACAATATGTAGGGCTGATTAGCGAATCTATTGAGCATCCTCCAGAGATAGCTATTTACGATACTAGCGAGAAAGAATTAACTCGATTGACCTCTTTAAATCCTCAAATTGAGGAAATGGCACTTGGGAGAGTTGAAGAAATAAGGGTAAAAACTCATTCAGGTTATACTGCGAAAGGATTTCTTATTCATCCTATAGGAGAAGAGCCGGGTGTTCGATATCCTATTATCATTGGGACATATGGTTTCCAGGGACAATTCATTACTGATGCAGAATGGCATTCTAGTTTTCCTGCTCAGACTTTAGCGGGAGAAGGTTACTTAGTTTTGCTACTTAATGCTCCAGGAACATCTCAAGGCTTTATAGGAGATTCTGAAAAAGCCAGACAGATGGAAGGGTGGAATAAACTTGAGCTATTTGAGCAAGCTGTAGATTTATTAGTAGAACGCGGCATTGGTGATCCGCATAAAGTTGGACTTTATGGATGGAGCCATGGGGCTTTTGTTGTTAATTTTGTTATTAGCCATTCTCAAAAATTTCATGTGGCCTGCTTAGGTGAAGGAGGGGATTACAACCCAGGCGGATTTTGGGCAGGAGGTAATTTCGTATGGCCAAAAATTTATGAATGCACATTTGATGGTCCTCCGTGGGGGGAAACGCTGAAGAATTACCTGGAGTTTTCTCCTTTTTTCCAAGTCGATAAAATTCGCACTCCTTTACTCTTAGAATATGCTAGTGCGTCAGGTGACACTGGATTTGAAATGTATATTCCCTTGCGTTATTTAGGTATTCCAGCAGAATTAGTTATTTATGAGGGAGAAGAACATAATTTTGTTAAACCAAAAGCTCGTGTGGCTTCCATGGCTCGAAAACTTGAATGGTTCAACTTTTGGTTTTTTGATAAACGTAATCCTGATCCAAAGAAACAAAAGCAATATGAACGATGGGAAAAAATGCGTGAAGAATCAGTCAATAAAGGTTTGTTAAATGCATCATTGGTTAACACAATGCTGTAGGTGTGTCTGAAAATTTAGCATGATCTATACTCAATCCAGTTGAATCAAGGTAAACAGAAAATATAATTATGACAAAAATATTACTTTACTCATCATTACTCGTATTAGGCCTGTTTGGTTCACAATTTCTTGTTGGGATTGGTGAAGACTGGATTAAATTGGGAACAATGTTTTGTTTATCATTTATTATGATTCATGTTGGATACGAGTTCGAAATTGATAAGTCGCAACCTAAACAGTATGTTTGGGACTATATTGTAGCCGGAACAGCAGCAACGTTTCCGTGGTTGTTCTGCGCCGGATACTTTGTATGGGTAATCGGGATGGACTCCTGGAAGGATGCACTGTTAATCGCTCGCTTTTCTTCACCAACCTCGGCCGGGGTATTATTCTCCATGCTGGCAGTAGCTGGTTTATCTGTAACCTGGGTGTTTCGGAAGGCTCGGATACTTGCAATATTCGATGATCTTGACACGATTTTATTAATGATACCGCTAAAAATAATGATGGTGGGAATGAAGTGGCAGCTTGTAATTATTATATTTATAATTTTGGTACAGCTTTGGCTGGCGTGGCGCTATCTCCATGCTTGGTATCTGCCTATAAGATGGCCTTGGGTAATGTTGTATGCGAGCTTGATTACTGGAATAAGTGAAGCGTTATATTTAATCAGCAAGCAAATAGATGATGTTGTACCAGTGCATTTGGAAGTGCTTTTGCCCGCTTTCGTACTTGGTTGCATGCTTAAGAGGCCAATGGGGCATGATCCTCACATTGACGATGCTAGAGAAGGTCATTTAGAGGGTTTGGAAGACCCAAGAGAACAACGTGTAGCAATGATTGTAACCGCAATATTTATGGTGCTAGTCGGTCTATCAATGCCGGTAATAACTAGTGAAAATGGTAAATGGAGCGCTCTTCTCGGGCATGTGGTATTAATTACAGTATTATCTAACATTGGTAAAATGTTTCCGTTAATTTGTTACCGTAAAGAAGCTGCGGTGCGTGAACGATTGGCTTTATCTATCTCAATGTTCCCACGTGGTGAGGTTGGAGCAGGTGTTCTGGTTATATCAATGAGTTATGGCTTAATTGGAACGGCAATAAGTGTGGCTACATTGTCGTTGGCACTCAATTTATTATTGACAGGAGTATTTATTGCAATAGTGAAAAAACTCCTTGAAGAAAAGCCATGATATTAATCTTATTCATGCTATTTTTTGCTTTGGTAGCAATGGTGATTGGGGCAGAATTGTTAGTGCGCGGAGCTTCACAGTTAGCTGCTATGCTTGGAGTTTCTCAGCTAGTAATTGGCTTAACGATTGTATCGATCGGAACCAGTGCTCCCGAATTTGTAGTTAGTATAAAGGGCGCATTGACAAACCATTCGGATTTAGTCGTTGGTAATTGCATAGGAAGCAATATATTCAATATCCTTTTTATCATCGGCGCATGTGCTGTTGCTGCTCCATTGGTAGTCACTAAACAGCTGATTAGGCTAGATGTGCCAATAATGATAGTGAGTCATCTATTTTTTTTATTGCTTAGTATTGATGGTATAATCGACCGATACGATGCGTTATTGTTGTTAACCAGCTTTGCTCTATATTATGGGTTTATTATTCGCAAAAGCCTGCAAGAGAACTCTTCTATGAATAACAACAATCAGAATACTTCTTGCAATATGAAATCAATTTACACATTGACGGCAATTATCAAACAAATAGGACTCATTGCAGTCGGATTGGTTTTGTGCATTAGTGGCGCTGAATGGATGGTGGATAGCGCAGTGATGTTGGCACGAATGTTAGGCGTTAGCGAATTGATAATTGGATTGACAATTGTATCTATTGGTACCTCCCTTCCGGAAGTGGCAGCTTCGATAGTAGCAACAATTCGTGGGCAGCGAGATATTGCGATTGGAAATGCTGTTGGAAGTTGCATTTTTAACATCCTAGGGGTTATTGGACTAGCTAGCTTGATTGCCCCCGGGGGAATAACTGTTGCGTCATCAGTTTTGAGATTTGATTTGCCAGTAGCGATTGTAACAAGTATAGCTTGCCTACCGGTTTTTTTTACTGATTACAAAATCTCAAGATGGGAAGGTTTCTTGTTTCTATTTTATTATGCAGCTTACATTACCTACTTACTTCTAGAAGCTCAACAACATGATATGTTACCAATTTTCAGTATAGCAATGTTGTGGTTTACTATCCCACTGACCGTACTTACCTTCGCAGTAATAGTTTATCGAGCCATTCGTTCAAACTAATCTGTCAATCGATTGAAGGTCTGTTGGATAGCACTGAACTGCTTGGCCGTAACCGTTCAGATCCCCTCTTTTCGTCGAGATAAAGAAGGTAATCAGGCTGTCTCGGCCTGTTTTTAATGCAGCTTAAATATTACCGATTTTCCATATTCCAGGATTCAACTAGAAGAAGTATATATATGATGGAATCAGACCTATGAGAAAATTCACAACCGTGTTGCATTTTAGTCCTTGATACATTCATATAAAATGACGTCAGAAGTATCATTTGCCTCTATTCGGGAATGAGGTTCTGCTTGCCATTTACCGACGACTTTTAGCCCATGTTGTTTCAATAACTGCTCAATCTCTGTTGGTTGGTAGTGTCTCACATGATAGTCCTCTACTTCTATTCGAGAAATTGCATTCTCTTCCCACAATTCATAACGGAAAAGACCCGTTTCAACTCGTGATATGGGGTCAAATCGAGAAAGAATATTCACAACAATTTTTGATCCGTCTGGTTTGTTGACCCATCCTCCCTTCCACACTCCTTGAGGCTCCCGAATAGTTCTTAACGTCTCAACTTCAAAAACGAATTTTCCTCCCTGCTTTAACCAACCTACAATAGACGTAAGCGCTTGGAATACTTGTTCTGAAGTTATCAAATGACAAAACGATCCACTAGGTATGAAAATTAGGTTATACAATTCATCTAAATAAGCCGTTTCAAAAGTAGCCTCTAGGAGGATGCTAGTTAGTTTTCGTTCTTTGCATTTTTTTCGACATACATCAAGCATATGCGGAGAATAGTCGAATCCTGTAACAGCATATCCATGTTCCAGAAGCGGAACAAGAAAACGACCAGTTCCACACATCGGTTCAAGTATGGGGCCTTGAGCCTCTTTCGCATAATCCAAATAGCATTGAAGCGCATCTTCAGGTGCTGTTGGCTTGTCTAACTCATAATATTCTGTGCACAGAGCTCTATAAGGAGCCGATTCTTTATTCATGGCATCTTATCTCATTAAAAATGATCTAGAATTTTTTTAGATTTTTCCATTCTGCATGTAGAAAGTCAATCATTTTCAAAAATTCATGCAAAAACCTTGTTTCAAAATCTTTGGCACAGTATTGTCCTATTTTTGTCAGTAAAATTCATCACTTGGCAATTGAAAAAACTTGAGTATATGTATGCTATCATCTTGCTATGATCAACTTTAGAATGCTTGCCAAAAGCGCGTTTACAGATGGTTTAAAGCAGTACCAAATATTGATGCTCTTAAAATATCTTCTACCAAAATGAGACTTAAATGAATGACCGCTTATTTCCACAACTAGTCGTCTGTCTTTTATTTGTTTTATCTTTTACATGCGTTTTTTCAGCTGAAGAAAACTTTCGCTTTATTCCAGCTGAAAATAAAATAGACTACTGGAATGTCCAAAGAAAGGGAGCAAACTACTTTAATCAAAATCCATCTGTAGATTGGTTTAAAGCAGCAAAAGAAATAGGGATACAATTTGCAAGATTAGCTACAGATAAATGGAAAGGTGAAAAGAAAGATTTTTTAATAGGTGATGCAGATGCATTTGAAGAAATTCCTCAATCCGATCTGAGAATTTTAATAGATGTCATCAATCAAGCTCAGCAGCATGATGTCAAAATCGTTCTGACTTTTCTGTCTTTACCAGGTTCTAGATGGAAACAGAACAATCAAAATCAAGATGACTTGCGCATTTGGGAGCAAAAGGAATATCGCACACAAGCCATTCTTTTTTGGAAGACTCTAGCAAAAATACTAAAAGATCATCCTGCTATCGTCGGATACAATATTTTAAATGAACCACATCCGGAGTGTTTATCTGGCATTAATGATTATAGACAAGTCAATTTTGAAACATGGCATGAATCAATAAAACATTCTCTCATGGATCTTAATCTGTTTTATAGAGAAATTGTAAACGCTATTCGTGAAGTAGATCCTTTCACTCCCATTATAGTGGATACCGGTTTGTATGCAACTCCGTGGGCGATTCGTTACCTTGTTCCTATTGAAGATGAAAGAATCATCTATTCTTTTCATATGTATGAGCCTTATGCTTACACAACAAGAAAGATCAATAATAAGCGATTCATCTATCCAGGATATGTTCCTCTTCAACTTGAAGAAGCTGCAAAAGAAAATTTGAGTGCGCATGCTGCTTCAATATTTTGGAATTCCAAAACCTTAGAACAATTTCTCCAGCCAGTTTCCTTGTGGCAGAAAAAATATCATATTCCGGCATCCAGGATTTTAGTAGGAGAATTTGGATGCGATCGTACAGCCATAGGCGCCAAAGAATATCTTTCAAATCTCATCGAGATCTTCAACGCCAATTGCTGGCATTGGGCTTTTTACTCATTCCGAGAAGATTCTTGGGATAGCATGGACTATGAGCTAGGACCTGAAAAACTTCATTGGACATATTGGGAAGCCATTGAGCAGGGAGCAAGTCTTAACAAATTTCGAAAAGATAATTCTTTATTTGAGATCATCAAAAACGATTTAAATAAGTATAAAATTTAAATATTTAATCTTTAATTCTAGTGTTCTGTTTCACTAGATAGTCTTTAATTTTTCAAGTATAAAATCTGCTCTTTCATTGACAGGCATTTTGGGAATAACAACTGTTTCGTAACCCAGATTTTTATACTTGATGAGAAGTTCATGGTATTCTTTCTTCGCGGATTCGAAGTTATGCTTTCTCTCCCCATCATTTGCAAAAATTTCTTCCCAGGGTGGAACTAAGAATACAAGGGGATTATATCTGAAGATTTGTGCAGCACGTTGAAAATACTCTGGCTGGGACAAATCAAGTTGAAGGGCATCAATAATCCCGCGATCAAAAAAAATCAGCTGTTGCTCTGTTTGAGAATTAAACTGAAAAATATAGCGAGATAGGACAAGATCAAGAAATTTTTCTAGATTAGACCACGGTAATGCATCTCCGTTGATCGCAGTTTGTTCTTTTACGATCTGCCGACCAGGTTCTTGAACGACATGATATCCTCTAGCAGCAAGTTCTGAGAGAAGAGTCGATTTTCCTCCACCGGAACATCCCGAAATGACCACATAATTTTCTTTAATAAGGGGGAAGGTCATTTCATTTAAATATTCATCTTCTGAATTGCTGAATGCATTTGAACTCATATATAAACATCCTAACAAGACCAATAGAAAGCATTTTTTAAATATTGAATTACGCATCATAATCTAGGAGGGATTTGATTAAAAGTTGTGTCAGCCATTTCTCGTACTCATCTGATGTCCACCCTCTTTCTATAACAAACATGCGGTACATATCGCGTCCTGTCAGCGTCCATAGAATATCGCGCGCTTTTTGGAGGGTTAACCCTTTCATCAGAGACTTTTCCATTATCATCTCTTTGACGTATTCTCCTTGTCTTTCATAGCGCCGCTTTTCTCTCTCTTGTTCGAGTTCTCTGAATTCTGGTGCTACGACAGAGGCCTCGCGCAAAATATCCATCAACCCTCTTTCTGCATCATAGATTTGACGTGCTAATTTTGCACATAAGCTTAACCGCTTCTTGGGGGATTTCTCTTGCATAGAATCGTCCACAAGTGCCTCAAATTGTGCGGGAGGAAGAGCGTCATCAATCAAAGATTGCAAAACTCCTCGTTTAGATTTGAAGATGGCGTAAATAGTGGGGGTGGCTACTTCTGCTGCTTCTGCTAATTTGTTAATTGTCACACGATCGAATCCTTCGGTCTGAAAGAGTTTTTTGGCTGCTTGTAGAATTTGGAATCTCGTCTGAGCTGCCTGTGCATCCCTGTTTTCAGAGTAATAGGCTCTTTTTTCTGCTTTCATATTAAATATACCTTGCTATAATCAATATAATGTACTATAATGAATTTATGATTGAATATATCGTACTATATTCAATGGTGAATGTCAACTTAGCAAGGAGAGGGCGATGAAAACAAATCATGTGGCGCAAGCCGAAGAATATTACAAAGTATTTGGAGAAAAAAATGCAGAGGGAATGAAGAAATACTTACATGCAGATGTAGAATTTTACGCTCCTCTAGCCACTTTAAAAGGAAAAGAAGCTGTGATTGAAGCTGCTGTAGGTTTCATGAAGATGTTTCACTCTCTTAGTCTACGTGCTAAATTTGGTGCGGAAGCTCAGGTGATGATCGTTTACGATTTAGATATTCCTGGAATAGCAAAAAGCTTTCCGAGTGCTTCGTTGCTAAGTTTTCGTGACGGATTAATCAGCAAAATTGAGCTTTTTTTCGATAGCAGTCGCTTTTTAGAAAGAAAAGAAGAAATTTTTTCATAAAAGCTTGGAAAATCTAATCCGTATCTATGTCATACAAGTACCTAGTTGTATTAATTAGGTGCTTGTATTATATTTTGGGCGTGATTGAATTAAGAGAAAGAGCTGAATTCAAGAGTCTTATAAAAAGTCTCACAAGCTGTGGGATAATGAGATAATCTACCCATATTTCGTATTTCATGGGGATATAATGAAGCCCACAATTGATGTTTATCGATCGCTTTTAAATCTTCAAGGAGCTCTTTTTTCACAAATTGACCATGAAGATGCGATGGTTGATATTGTCTATAAGGTCACTCAGCCTCATGGAGAACAACTCATTTTAAAAATATGTAATCGCGTGAATGACTACTTGCGAGAGGTGTATTTTCTCAATTATTTTGCCGGGATTTTGTCAGTGCCAAAAATTATCCAAGTTGTTCCTCCCACATCAGAGTGGTGTGGAGCAATTTTAATGGAATGTCTGCCGGGAACACTTCTCAAAACAACAGATTTTACAGAAACAATAGCTTATGAAATTGGACGTTGTCTTGCTCAGATTCATCTTAAACGTTTGCCTGGCTATGGAGATCCTATACAGGGCAATTTAAACGTTGATCCACGCCTATATTTTACAGCGAAGTTTGAAGAGGGATTAGAAGAGTGTAGGGATCATTTGCCCGTAGAATTAATTGAAAGCTGCCAACGTTATTATACAGCCCATGTTGATCTTTTAATGTCAGTAGATGGACCTTGCATGGTGCATCGCGATTTTCGGCCGGGTAATCTCATTGTGCATGAAGGTAAGTTGAAGGGGATCATTGATTGGGCCGGGGCTCGTATAAGCTTTGCAGAAGAAGATTTTTGTTCATGGGAACATGGAGAATGGCCGCACAATCTTCATCATAAAAAGCATTTTTTAGCTGGCTATGCGAGTGTTCGTCAAGCCCCTGACTATGCTTCTCTTATTCCTTTATTGCGTTTGAATAAAGCCATTGCGACAATTGGCTTTACAGTGAAGCGAGGAATATGGGAAAACAGTCATGCACGTATTTATCGATACAATCGCCAATTTCTTGAAAAACTTGTGGAAGCAAATAGATGAATTCAATTGCCGGAATAAACTCTATTCCTTACCCATTCTTTTGCATGAGTGACTTTAGCAATTGCATCTTTGTGAAATGTCTGCAGTGATTCGTGATGCTCGATCCAGAAAAAAAGTCTTAAACAAGCAAAATAGATCAATCGCGGAATAAGATCGATATCGTTTTGACGTAAAGGTCGAACCGTCCTGTATCCCTCTATAAGATGCTCTAACCATCGTGTTTCTATAGGTTGAGGTGTTGCATGATCAAATTTTCCCGCCATAGAAAAAATCACGATAGCGAGATCAAAAACAAACCAATGATAGCAACTGTCATCAAAGTCGATAATTCCAATCGAACTATCTTCGCCGATGAACAGATTGAGAGCACCTAAATCTGCATGGACTAATCCATAGGTTTCTGGAGTACGTGGGAGCATTTGCATCCAAGAAACAACTTCTTCCAATTGATGCCGAAGATCTGCTTCTGTTGAATGAGCCGCAGCCGTTAAAGCATGGCGTAAGCCACGTTCTTCAAACCACTCTTCTCGTTTTATTCCTTGATGCGTTCCTTCATAACGCTCATTCGCATGGTGCATTTTCGCAATCAATGCACCGAGGGTTTTTAAAAATTTTGGATCAGCTGCAATCTCTTTAGAAGGGTGTTCACCTGCAATAGCAGAAAAGACGACTGCTTCAAAATGTTGCTTTCCTTCGATAAAAGAAGAAATTTTATGTCCCTCTTTATTCGGAATGATGCGAGGGACATTTAAGTTACATTTTGCAAGATGTTCTATCCAATTAATTTCTGCTTCAATTTCCGGCCGTGCTCTTCTTAATGGCGTCGTAAGTCGCAAATAAACTTTTCCATCATCAGAATCGCAAGAAAAAACAATATTTTCCATTTTGCGGACAAACTCAATATGATGGAGATTCCAAGCTTCTGCGCAACGATTCAAAAGATCTTGGCTTGGTAACTCTTCAATAGGGGAATTCATGATATATTCCGTTTGCACTTTGTTCCATTTTGAAGCATAAATGATTTAATGATTGTTGAGAAGTATAGGAAAATAAAACCAATTTCCCCAACGTAATAAAAACTAAGCAGAAAAACCTAAAAATCATGTGAGCAAAATCCTTGGCTTTCTGCTACAGGCTTGACCTGAAAATTTTTTTGTCATATCTCCACATAGAGAAAGTTGGTTTGATAGACCAATTCAAATTACCCATGTACACGACATGCTTTTTGGCATGGTAAAGGACAATATTTTATGGCTGACCAGAATAGGTTTCGGTTTAAATGGTGGGCATTATTAGGCGTGTCTTTGCTCGCTTTCACAGCCTTTCTAGATGCAACTATCGTCAATACAGCACTACCATTTATTCAAACCGCTCTAAAAGCAAGCATTTTACAACTTCAGTGGGTAGCGAATATCTTCACTATTATCTTGAGCATGATGATGATTGCTATTGGTAAATTTGTCGATCTATGGGGAAAAAAAAGAGTATTTTATTTTGGAGTGGTCATTTTTGCCATTGCAGCTTTTGGAGCCGGGCTAAGCCCAACTGTAGAAGTGTTAATTTTATTCAGGGGTTTACAAGCTCTTGGCGCTTCGACTATTTTTATTGCTTCTGCTGCCTTATTATCTGATGTCTTTCCCGAACATGAACAAGTGCGAGCTATTAGCATTTACGGGGGTATTACTGGATTTGGACTCATGATAGGTCCCTTCTTGGGAGGAATTCTGATTAGCCTCCTTGGTTGGAGATGGGTCTTTTGGATTAATCTTCCTCTTATTGCTGCTGGCCTTAGTGCTTGTTCTTTTAGCCTACGAAGCCACTCGCAAGAAAGGCATTCAGTTAAAATTGATTGGCTAGGCCTATTTCTTCTAATTTTTGGTCTTGGAGCCTTAATGTATGGCATTATCGCAGGAGCACAAGAGGATTGGGTCTCGATCTCGGCGTGGATATTTCTTGGAACAGGAGTAGTTGCACTTATTCTCTTGATCATCCTTGATGAGCTTCGTGAAGATCCGTTGCTTGATCTTCATATCTTCAAAGAAAAAATCATTATCCTTGCAGCTTTAAGCTGCGCTCTTGCAGGCGTTGTTTCGACGGTCTTCATGTTTTTTGATCCTCTTTATTTACGTATTCTCCGCAATTTATCTCCTCTCCTCATTGGTCTTTTGATTGCAGTCATTCCGGCTGCACAAGCACTTATTTCCTTTGTGTTTAGTCGATCAGTCAAATTGTTTGGAGTCGCCAACCTTCTCTTTTTTTCAGTCTTTGCGGCCTTTTTTGCTGTTGTTCTTCATCGCATGATCCAACTTGACACCCCCTTGCTTTTTCTGATTCTTCCTTTTTTTCTTCTTGGTATCAATTGGGGATTAAGTAATGCAGCAATGATTACGGCTGTTAATCAAGTCATTGCTCCTCACAAAATTGGATCAGCCATTGGGACCATTGCAACAATTTGGAATATTGTAGGATCGATTCTTTTAGCTATTAGCACAGCAATTTTCCATTCTGTAGAGATCCAAAGTTCATTTTTACCGGCTTTTCATAGTGCAATTAATTTTAATATTGTTTTTGCAGCAATCATTTTAGCCATCGCTATTTGGGTGCGCATGCGATTAAAAAAAGCTGACAAACGATTGTCTTAATGAAACTCTTGCTCCATTCAGCTTCAGCGCATTGGTTAAATTTTTACACAATCGAGTCTTTTTTAAAGGCGCCTGACAGCATCCCATCTAGTAAACAAAGTAAATGTGACGAGAGCGGCGAAGCTAAACCAAAAATGATTTACACACAGGCAATTTGAAAAATCATTTTTTAAAGTTGCCTGTGGGTAAACGTCTTTATTCAGCGCTAAATTCTGCTTCAGTAGGAATATGACTAGGTTGAGTGATTTGTTGTAAGGCTTTTTTATTATTTATAAATAGACAGAAAATTAACGAAATGGCTGGGATGGATCCAAGCACGATAAAGCAATAATGAAAAATAGAAAGAGAAGCAGCCTGATCCACTAAAGAGGGATGATGGAGATTCATTCCAAAAGACAAAACCATTGTAGAAAGGGCAACTCCAAAACTAGCTGATATTTGTTTAAATAAAGAATACAGCGAACTGCCTGCTCCTTTGTATTGATGGGATAGACTGCTAAAAATGGAAGTGACATTAGCTGTCTGTGCAAGAGACGAGGCAGCCCCAATACAAAACACAAGTGCTCCTAACGTATAAGGCGATGTGCTTGGTGATGTGAGGGCAAACGCGCATGTGCTAAGAGAAAGTAAAATCAAACCAGGAATAATAAACGGCAGTGGCCCAAGTTTGTTATAAAATTTTCCTACCAAAGGCTGCATTAAGATCATGCCGGGAGTAATGGTAGCCATCACCCAACCTGTTGAAACAAGATCTAAACCAAGGCCTTTCTGTAAATAGAGTGCGATTAAAAAATTTGCTCCTAAAAAAATGGTATTTGCAGCCGATTGAATCAAATTTCCAAACGCAAAATGATGATTTTTGAATATGGAAAGCGGGATTAAGGGGGCAGTGGAAGATTTTTCTATTTTAATAAAAAGGATTCCTAAGAAAACAGATACAAGGGCAGCTATCAACAAAAAAGTAAAATGGCTTTTACCTACTTCAGAGAAGACCCATAAAATTCCGGACAGGCTGAGCCCTCCCAAAATAAAGCCAGGCCAATCGAATTTTGTTCTCGCTTGTTTGGCTTCTTTTTCAACCCAAAATACGCTTAAAAGAAAGCAAAAACATGATAAGGGGAGCTTGAGGAAAAAAATCCATCTCCATCCTAATAAACTCGTCACATAAGCACCAAAAAGAGGGCCAAGAGCAGGTGCAAATAGCGTCACCATATTCATGCATGCAGTTGTTTTAGCCCAATGAGATTGAGGCATTGCTCTCATGAGAGCAGCCATTCCAAGGGGAATAGCCATGCCTCCCGCAAATCCTTGAAGTACTCTAAAAAAAATGAGCGAGGAGATATTAAAAGAAAATCCACATCCAATTGAACTTCCAATATAAATCAACTGAGACAGAAGAAAGATAGGTCGAGTGCCGTAATTATCCCCTAGCCAGCCACTGATACTGATTCCTATTGTCATAGATAAAAGGAAACCCACAATTGCCCATTCAGCGTGAGTGGGATCAATATGAAAAGCTCCTGCAATAGCTGCTAGCGCTACGTTTAGAGTTGAGGCATCCAAAAGATCAATAAACCACACTAAAGAATAAATAATGGCTAATCGTATGCCATATATGTAACTTTTGTTTTCAATCATAAAATAACTATTTTTATAAAATTTTATTTTTCTTAAGTTTTTCAATCACTTGCTTTAAAGAGCTTTCCAAATGTGAAGTCATGAGTTTGCAAGCTTTGGCTTTATCGCGGTCTATAACTGCTTTTGCAAGATCACAATGATCTTTATGGTTTAGAGCAAGTGAATGTTTATTAAGGAGCAAGCTTAAATGACAATAACGATCAAAAAGTTGATATAAATCTTCTCTAATTTTCAATAAACAAGGCGACTGACAAGCTGCAACAAGGGAATAATGAAACTCATAATTGAGCTGTAACCAAGTGAGAGAATCAACCGGAGGTGGTGCTTGTTCAATAACTGATAGCTTATATAAAGCAGCTAAAATATGAGCCTCCCAGGAAGTATCGCCTAATTCGATAGCTTGGCTGAGAGCAAGAATTTCAATTTTATTGAAAGTCGCGTAAATATCTCGTACATCAGCCTCTGAAATACGTTTAACATAAAATCCTCGATTGGCTTCAGCTTCAATTAATCCCGACGAAGTGAGACGAGATAAAGCTTCTCGAATAGGGGTTGGGCCCACATTTAAATGGGCTGTGAGTTTTGCAATACGTAATTTTTCTCCGGGCGCAAAATCACCGCGAATGATTCCTTCTTTTAAATTCTTATAGCAATAATCGACTAAACTTTGATGTGTGCTGTCTGTTGTCATGCTTCCATCCTTTTATCCATATAATCTCATTTTATCGATAATATTAATTTTTGTCGATAAAATTGTGATAAACGTTTTTCATAGCGAAAATGATGGAATATTCTCATTGCAACTTTAGCTTAGACATGGAGGTAAGAAAGCTTCTTACTGGGAATAAGATAGACCGCTAAAAATCTATCTATCTTAATAGAGGTTGGATTTTCTATTTTTAGATAAAATATTTTTTGACAATTTATTGTATTTAGAGCAAATGTAAATTATCAATCAAATCATATAAGAGTGAAAATATGATAAATGCAAAAGAATATGATGTCTTAGTGTTAGGTAGCGGCGAAGGAGGTAAGTACATCGCTTGGAGTCTAGCTAAGCAAGGTCTACAAGTTGCCGTCATTGAACGAAAATATGTGGGGGGATCTTGCCCTAATATAGCCTGCCTTCCTACTAAAAATATCATTCATAGTGCTAAGGTTGCCTCCTATTTCTGGAGAAGTGAAGAATTTGGTCTTACCAAAGATAATGTTAAAATCAATATGTCGGTTGTGCGTGATCGAAAACGTAAGATGGTCGATGAACTTATCAATGTGCATCTCGATAAATACGAGAAGAGCGACGTAGAACTCATCATGGGTTCTGGACGTTTCGTTGGACCCAAAACGATTGAGGTTTCCTTGACAGATGGTGGCACCAAACTTCTTCGTGGAAAAAAAATCATGATAAGTACTGGTTCACGTTCGAGTGTTTTACACATTCCAGGCTTACTTGAGGCAAGTCCTTTAACACATATCGAAGCTCTTGAATTAGATTACATTCCTGAACATTTTCTCGTTTTGGGTGGGGGTTATATTGGTTTAGAGTTAGCCCAAGCTATGCGGCGTTTTGGTAGTCGTGTAACGATCGTTGAACGAGATGATCGTTTAGTGCAACAGGAAGATCAAGACGTTTCAGATGAGCTTCAAAAGCTTTTGCAAAACGAGGGAATAAATATTTTGACCAATATGAATATCAATCGAATCGAAGGAAAATCCGGAAAATGGGTTAAAATTCATGGCATGCAAAATGGTTCACAAATTGTCTTAGAAGGTACTGATCTCTTAGTCGCAATTGGCCGCACACCAAATACTCAGGACATTGGGCTGGATTTAGCAGGTGTTGAAATAACAGACAAAGGTTACATTAAAGTCAATGAACGGTTAGAGACTACAGCACCGGATATCTGGGCAGTTGGAGATTGTGCAGGCAGCCCAAAATTCACACATGTTGCTTTTGATGACTTTCGCATTGTTAAAGACAATATGATGGGAGGTCATCGTGTGACTACTGGACGTTTAGTTCCGTTTTGCATGTTTACCGATCCAGAATTGGCTCGTGTTGGTTTAAATGAATCAGAAGCAAAGGCTCAGAAAATCCCTTATAGACTCGCGAAAATGCCGATGAAGAACGTGTTGCGCACTCGAACTTTTTCTGAGACACGAGGGTTTATGAAAGCTCTGATTGATACGAAGAGTGATGCTATTCTTGGATTTACTGTGCTTGGAGTCGGCGCTGGAGAGATTATCGCTCCTGTTCAAGTGGCTATGATCGCTGGTCTGCCTTATACGACTTTGAGAGATGTCATTTTTTCCCACCCAACCTTATCAGAGGGACTTACCCCATTGTTTTCAACAGTGCCTCCTTTAGAGAAATAAAATAAAAATAAGTGGAAAGTTTTGTGAATGCGCGAATGAAGAAGTTTTTCTCTTATTATAAACCGTACTTAGGATTATTTTGTGCGGATATGATATGCGCATTTATGGTATCAGCCATTACATTGGCGCTTCCTTTATGCATCAGATACATCACCAAAAATTTGTTAGAGACCGATACGCCTGATGCGCTCAATCAAATTTATATGATGGGTGGCCTCATGTTGGCTTTGGTTGCCCTTTATACTGCATGCCACGCTTTTATTGACTATCAAGGGCATATGATGGGAGCTCTGATGGAAAGAGACATGCGCAATGAATTATTTGAGCATTACCAAAAACTCTCCTTTAATTTTTATGATGAACATCGAACAGGTCAGCTCATGACGCGCATTTCAAGCGATTCGTTTGATCTGTCTGAGCTCTATCATCATGGTCCTGAAGATCTCGTCATTTCATTACTAAATTTTATGGGTGCGTGCATCATTTTAGTCAGTATCAATAGTCAACTGGCGATGATCACTCTTGTTTTTTTGCCCATTATGACTGTGTACGGATGTTACTTTAGTCGGAAAATGCGGATTGCGTTACGAAAAAGCAAAGATAGAATCGGAGATATTAACGCGCAAGTTGAAGATACCCTTGCGGGTATCAGAGTTGTCACATCATTTATGAATGAAGAGATTGAAAAAAAGAAATTTTCCTATCAAAACAGCCGTTTTGTCGATAGCAGAAGAGAGGGATATAAAAGTGAAGCCTATTTTTATAATGGATTGATTATGCTCACGCAGCTCATGACCGTTGCTGTGGTCATCTTTGGCGGAGTTAGTATTGTGAAGGGATCTTTAGATTTAGCAGATTTATTAACATTTTTACTTTATATTGGCATCCTCATTGAACCCATACAGAGATTGGGTAATTTTATGAGACTATACCAGGAAGGGATGACCGGTTTCGAACGTTTTATGGAAATTTTAGAAGTAGAACCGGATATACAAGATACAGCAGATGCAGCTGAGCTGACACATGTTCAGGGGAGTATAGAATTTAAAAATGTCAGCTTCAAATATAGAGAAGGATATGATCATGTTTTGAAGAACATCTCTTTGCATATAAAGGTCGGAGAATATGTGGCTTTGGTAGGACCTTCAGGAGCGGGAAAAACGACTTTATGCTCTTTAATTCCTCGATTCTATGAAGTCAACCAAGGAGAAATATTAATTGATGGTAAAAATATTAATGGACTTAGCTTACGTTCATTAAGAAAGAATATAGGTGTTGTTCAGCAAGATGTCTATTTGTTTGCTGGAACAGTCTTAGACAATATTCGTTATGGTAAACGGGATGCAAGCGATGAGGAAATTATTCTGGCAGCTAAAAAAGCTAATGCCCATAATTTTATTATGACACTGCCAAATGGATATGCGACAGATATTGGACAACGTGGCGTAAAATTATCAGGTGGACAAAAGCAGCGCTTAAGCATAGCGCGCGTTTTCTTGAAAGATCCACCTATTATCATTTTTGACGAAGCGACGAGTGCGCTTGATAATGAAAGCGAAAAAGCGGTGCAAGATTCATTGGAAAAATTAACTGAAAACCGTACAACACTTGTCATTGCTCATCGCTTGTCAACAGTCAAACATGCACAAAGAATTATTGTCTTAACAGATAAAGGGATTGATGAACAAGGAACGCATGAAGAATTAATCGCATTGGAAGGCATTTATGCAAATTTATACAAAATGCAATTAAGACTATAGAGAGTTAATCTTTTCTTTTATGAAAAGAAAAACTTTTCAAGGCCGTTATACTAATTCATGTGTAGCATGTACTCTTTGAACGAGATGCGTTAAATTAGTGATTTTTTGCGTAAAATTTCCTCTTCCTATCGCGCTCTTTTGATGTCCTAACACTTTCCAACGGGTCTTTTCAATGTTAGTACAAAGAGTAGTTATAACGGGTTGTTGCTGATGTGGTAGTCTTTCCTGAATCTGGAGAGCAATAAAAAAACGCCCATCAGGCAAGAAACCGCGTGTGATAGGTTGATGTCCAACATCGCTAGGCTCTAGATTTTGTAAATCGTTTTCATCTTCTACATCATGTATAATAGGTAATCGATTAAAGGTTTGTAAACCGCCTAATGCATTTATAAGTTGAATTTCTTGTGCTTGTAGTTTTCGTTCTTTATTTATATTACTTGTTATATCACAATAATCAAGAAAACAAAATGTAGCTATAGTTATGGAAACTATAAGAGTTATTATTCTTGTAGGGTTAGTTACCATATGGGTGATATAACGTTCATTAATTGGTAACGGTTTAGTAATAAATGCAAACGCTATTGCAGTAAAAAATAGATTGGCGAATTCCATCACTACACTTAAAACGAATCCGAGAAGAGGGCGGTGTATTTCGAAATAAGCTAATTGACCACTTATATTCTTAAAAACCCTTCCACAAGGCGATTTTAAGACATCAATATTTGTGAGATGTTTAATAGCAGTACCAAAGTAAATGTTCATAAACCCCCGAGAATTTTTTACTTAATTTATTTTACATAAAAAGAATAACGTCCATATCTTTTTATACACAAGCTACATGTTAGAAACTAATCCTAAAGGATAAAATTCCTTACTTTAAAGAGTATAAAAAAATTTTTTGATGCCGTTTACATTTATCACTCTGCATCAAAAAGAAGAGGCTTATTATCCCAGTAAATACTTTTTGCTTCAATATTTATCGCAAAAATTTCCGTTTTTTTGTTTTGGTGGGTAATTTTCTCAACTAATCTCTAAAGTCAATTTATTGTTTAGAACTATACTTGTATAAATTTTCTAAACAACTGATTTGCTTCATTCAAAATTTTTTCAGGCAATGGGGTTATTGATTGTTTTTCTACATTTGTTTGTAGAGCAGTCAAAATAAACGTATCTAGTCTTTGCATCCTCGAAATACAATCACTTTCATCTGAGAAAGTCTTGAGCGATAGTAATGTTTTTATTTCGGTCAGCATAGTTTGATCGAGCTTTATGCGATTGCATAAGCTGTACATGTCCATAGGAGGTGTTTCATGGAATTGTCGTATCCACTCTAAAGCTAGTGCAGGTCTTAACGCATAGCAGTATAGTTTTAGCTTTGGATGACCATCGCTATTTACAATCAGCTCCCATGCGTTGTTAACAAGCCTGTTATAGTGATAAGCAACATGTGAAAGGTTCGCACAATTTTTTGCGAATTTTAGTAGTTCTGTAGTGATTTGAGGTTCTTGTTGATAACGAATAGGCGATGTCAGCCATTCTAGTAAGACAGCATTGGACTTTGTAGTCAACTGTAAGACCTTCCTGATATCCCATCCATTCAAATCAAGGGGAACATCAAGTATGGGATCATCTATCAAGGGGGTTTCGATAACGTCTCTATAAGCTTCAATGGAGAGATAATCATCTAGGGATCGCGCATAAATAAATCGGATATCGTAATCACTATTTTTTGAGGGAAACCCCCAAGCACGGCTACCAGACTCAATAGCTAACAAAATGCGAACATGATGTTCTTCTTCTATTGCTTTGAGTTTTTGCTGAATATAGGCTTGTGCTTTTTCATTAACGAGGGAAACTTTCATCATGCTTGCTCTTCGAATTTAAAATTTTTCGCTTATCACAATTTTTCTGTGCAAGTGTTCTATAAAGTCATCGATGATATGTGGAGCGTAGTTCTCTGGTAAAGTGGATTGCTTAGTCGCAATTTCCACTTCAACCAGCAAGCTTTCAATTTCTTCTGCAACTACTGGAAAAGGCAATTTTCCTTCTTTGATTGCAAGTAAGTGTTTGGCTTCTGGACGTGGAAAAGTGAGCTTGTGCGTAGATAAAAACTCGATAGCTTCATGTCCTATGCGGACAGCATGTGAAAGTGCTTTCCAATCTACACCTTCATTTTTTTCAGCAGCTAATGTTCGTGCTCCATACTCATCTATCAAACGTTGGACCATTGTAAGAGTAGATTTAATTGAATGACCTAGCAAAGCTTTTTTACCGCATATTTCGAAATAAGATACTTTGTTGCCATCTGGTTGAAGAAGTTCTCCAGTTGATAGAAATGTATTTTCTTTTGAAAGTTGATGAATGTCGGCAGAAATAACCTTTAATTTTTCAGCGCCTCCATATTGTTTTTCCGCCTGAATTAAAAACTCTAAAGCGAGTCTTGCGGCTGCGATGCGAGCACCTTTAGTTCCATATTTGTGAGCTTGTTGACGACAATAGCTGACAAATGAAGCCGCTTTTTTATTCAGAATTTGAGGAGCAAATTCTTGAATTTCTTTCCAAAGCGGTAAAGGTTCTGCAAGAAAATAAGCATTCGGTGTGAACAACATATCGAGGGCCATTGTTTGCCCTTCAGCTAACAAACGCAAAAAATTCTCTGGGCTATAAGCTTCGTAGTCGACGTCTTTAACAGTGTTTTTTTCTCCCTCTGTTTTTAAGCGTGATTGTGAAATAACGGGTTGCACTCGTTGTAATAAAATATCTTTTGTAAGAGGTATATAAACAGCTTTCACATCAAGATCTGAAAGTGCTGTGGCTGTTCCATATAAATGAGAACCAAATTTCATTTGTACTATTTTATGCATCATACACACACTTTAATATTTAGGTTTAATGATTCTATCATAGAAACTCTTGTATGACTATTCATGATTTAATCAGGGTTAACACATTTTAGTGGACAAAAGGACAAACGACACAAAAGACGTAAACGACCTTAACGACAAAGTGGACTTGTGGACAGGAATGAATATTTTTTGTTATAGTGGTCCCCATTTTTTAGACAGATAGTTTTGTCCTCTTTCAAATATAATGAAAATTTTGAAAGAGGATTTTTTATGGCTAAGGCTCCAAAAAAACGTACACCTGAATTTAAGTTAAATTTAGTGCTTGAATCTCTA
>JASBUW010000024.1 GCA_030147755.1 Parachlamydiaceae bacterium | reverse complement strand
CTTTTTTAAAACCTGTCGGAATTTGCAAGAAATTGACATTTAACCTTAAAAAAACTTGCAAATTTTTAATTATAAAATTTCTTTTAAACAGACTTCGTATAGCTATCTAAGCGATTTTTAATCGTTAATTCAAGATCAACTGTTTGGCATTTGATAAAACTCAAAGTATACCAACGTATAGGTTCGCAGTGAACCTATACAAATGCTTGCAGTGTGATCAATGACTAAACTTTTAGCGTTTTCATGCTTAAAATGTTGCGTGAGAGCTGAGTCCATGAACGCCAATCTTCTTTTAAGCTACGCTTAAGTTGTGAAAGTTCACGTTTCACTTCTTTTAAACGTTGGCGTTCTTTCCCTTCTCGACGGGCATGATAATATTGTTCGCGTAGTTGATTCGCTTCCGCAATCTGCGCGACAATGCGATCTGAAAGCTCTGAAATTTTCTTTTCCAATTCTTCTTTTTTCACATACCAAAGATCGCAGATACGATCCAATAAGAGCTCTTTGCGTTCTAATACCATCCGTTTTTTGATTGTATAAGGATCCATGCGCTTCAAACCATGCACAAGCCCCATTTTATGAAGCGACCAAATGAGCCACTTAGTGGGATCAAAATGATACCAACGAATTCCATTACGATAGTCATTGGCAAAAACATGATGGAAATTATGATAACCTTCTCCAAAGGTTAAGAGGGCAATCACATAGTTATTCACCGCTGATTGCTCTTGGCAAAAAGGCTTGTCACCCCATGTGTGCGCTAAAGAATTAATAAACCAAGTAAAATGATGAAGCGCAAATATACGTGTCATACAAGCAATAAAAAAGGCTCCTAAATAATCGTTGAGCAGCCAACCTACTATAAGAAAGACGAGAACATTTGTAGCAATCATTAACAATACGTCATAACGATGTTGAAACTGCACAAAACGGTTTTTCATGAGATCAGGGACAACTTTAGACTCAATCTTATTCGGTTTTTCCAACATCCACATGAAATGAGCATACCAAAATCCTTTATTGATGGAATAAGGATCTTCATCTGTGTCCACGTGAGCATGGTGTAAACGGTGATCGTAAGCCCAACGTAAAGCGCTTCCTTGAACTGCCATAGAACCAAAAAATAGGAGAATTCCTTCAATTACCGTGTTGGTACGATAACTACGATGGGCATAGTAACGGTGGTAACCTGCTGTGATGCTGAGTCCTGTTAAATATAACAACACGATTGAAATCGCAATCAAAGACCAACTCGGCGTATTGTAATAAAAATAAAAAGGCAGAGAAATCAAAAGACAGATTTGATAGATAATCAGGAAAAGACCCGGACCCCAATTAAAATTTTTACCACTCATTTTTTTCTCCTACTTAGACATTCCAGCAACTTATTGATTCTTAAAAGGTAGATATTATTTAATAAGCGTAAATTTCTTAGAGATTTTTGTCAATCTAAGTCAAAGATAATTTAAATATTAATTAAATGAGTCTGCTTTTGTTATTAAAATATAGAGCTGTATATCAAAAAGAGAGATTTGACATGTTTTCCTTGATTTTCTACACTATTGATTACAAATATCAAGGAAAAGTATGCAATTTTTATCTAGACATCAGGGAAGTCGAATTCAATCGGCAGCTAAACATTTTAAAGCAATTCTATTACTAGGCGCGCGTCAGACAGGAAAAAGCACATTGCTAAAGCATCTATTGCCTGAAGCCAAAATGATTGTATTTGATCCTATTCAGGATTTGTATGAAGCGAGAAAGGATCCAGATCGCTTTTTAGACTTATTTCCTCCGCCGCTTATTTTAGATGAGGTTCAATTTGCACCTGAATTATTAGCGGCTTTAAAGCGAAGGCTGGATCGAAGTGATCAGATGGGGCAATATTATCTCACAGGATCTCAAAATTTTAGTGTACTCAAAACGATTTCTGAAAGCATGACAGGGCGAGTAGCGATTTTTCATTTGGATCCTTTTACACCTTTAGAGATGGTGGGATTGGGAAATCAAAAAGGATGGCTAGATGACTATTTAGCTGATCCGGAAAATTTTATTCATTCCACACGACCCTTAATTCCACGGTTACCTCCTTTAAATGAGTTTCTTTTTCGCGGTACCTATCCGCGCGCGACGATGCTTCCTTTGTCTGAAATGGAAACATTTTTTCTATCTTATATTCAGACTTATGTGGAACGGGATGTCAGATTAATTGAAAATATTGAAAATTTAACTCTTTTTGGAGATTTTTTGCGTCTTTCAGCTGTGTTAACAGCTCAAGAGATCAATGCTTCTCATTTAGGTCGAGAATTAGGGATTTCTCCGCAAACAGCCAGAAAATGGCTCAATCTTTTACTTTATACCTATCAATGGGTAGAGGTCATGCCTTATCATAACAACGAAACAAAACGATTGAGTGATAAACGCAAAGGCTATTTCAAAGACACGGGAATGGCTTGTCATTTAATGCGTATTCATTCGCCGGAAGCATTGGTGACAAGTATGAAATTGGGTGCATTGTTTGAAACCTGGGTTGTTAATTATATTCAAGAGCAATTTGCTTCAACTGCATTAGCTAATTGCTATCATTGGCGTGCGCATGGAGGGGCGGAGTTAGATTTAATTTTGGAAAGAGATGGAGCTTTATATCCGATTGAAATTAAGTGTAAATCAAGGGCTGTGCATGCAGATGCTACGGCGATTCGGTCTTTTCGGCAGGCTTATCCTAAAAAAAAGATTATGCCTGGACTCGTCATTCATGCAGGAGAAGAAAGTTATTTACTGGATCGGGAAACCATGGCTCTTTCTTGGAAAACCTTATAAAAGATAGAGTTAAAGCATTTGGTGGATGAAAGGACAAACGACACTAACGACACCAAGGGCCTTAAGGACAAAGTGGA
>JASBUW010000123.1 GCA_030147755.1 Parachlamydiaceae bacterium | reverse complement strand
ATACTTAAGTCAACAAGTTTTAGCTTGTTTCTAGTAGATGTATCTCCACAAGCGTAAATTTCCGAGGAACTCTCGGTATATAATTGTTATTCACCAAAACTTTATATTTGCTTGGTTTTCGCATTTACAAAGTTCTATGCTGATCTTAAGATATCTAAAAATGACTATTTCTGTTTACAAATTTTTAAACAGTTGGGAACCCTACAGAGGTAATGTCCAGCCTTGGGTGCAATTCCCTCCATTACCCACTGCAGCTGAATAATGCAAACAAGAAAATCGAATTTCTATCTTATGTTTCCTATCGTTTGTTCATCTTCTTCTTTAAGCAAATGTTTTTCCTGAAGATAGAAATTCCACAACGTATGATGGGGGCGTATATGGCCTCCATCGCTTCCGATCACAACAGACGTTGCGCCTTTTTGATTGTATTGTTCTAATCGTTCGATGAAAAGTTCATCATCACGATTAGAGAGAATTTCATCAGGCACTTGAAAGTGTACGATAACATGCAGTGCAAGATTAGCTAGCTGCGACAAAACATCAATAGGCTCCATCCCATGCATGCAATAGCGTTTACCGACTATATCCAACTCCTCAGTTAATCCACGAAAAGCCACAATTTCAGCGACTGATTTTAAAGGCGTATCTAAAATAATGTATCCTTTTTGAATGACTTCTAATATTTTTTGTTTATCTTCTAATGTCACGTTAATAGCAGCGAGGAAAGCATCATAACGTGAACTATTGAGAACGGCTAACACATTAATAATGGCTCCTCCTCCGGCCGAAAAACCATATAAATTCACTTCTTCCTTGCCTTCATTTACAATTACTTGTTTTAAAACATAGAGCGCTGGAAGTAATTCTTGAATCGTTCCAAACGTTGTTTTATCAGGATCATAAGCTCCCTCTTTTATGCAATAATCAGGAAAATTAAATCCCACCAACGTTTCAGCCAATTGCGTAGTTCTTTTAAGCGCATGTACGACACGATAATCTCCTCCCATTCCATGAAAACAAATCATCGTTTTCGCATTTTCTCCGGGAAGACGCGTCAGGTGCAAATCATAGTTGAAAGGATGTGCATCACAACCGCACGCACAAAGTGATAAAGGAAGTAAAACAAGTAAATAAAAATAAAGAGATAGGGTTTTCATAAAGGAACATCTTTTGAAAAAATCTAAAATAAAATACTATCATTTAATTTTACTTTAGTATAGGCTTTTCTCCACGTCCCTAAAAATTCACCCTTGACATGTTTTTATGAGCATTATCTCTGTCAAAGATCTGTCGAAAGTGTTTTATATCTCTAAACGCAAAAAAGGTCTTTTAGGGAGCTTAACTTCTTTTTTTTCCCGCGAATATTTCATTAAAACCGCTTTAGATCAAATTTCCTTTCAGATAGCCGAAGGTGAACTGGTAGGCTATATTGGTCCTAATGGAGCAGGAAAAAGCACCACCGTCAAAATTCTTTCGAGCATCCTTGTTCCAGATGATGGTCAAGTTACCGTCATGGGTAAAACGCCTTGGAAGCATCGTATTGAAACTGTGAAACAATTAGGTGTTGTATTTGGACAAAGAACACAGCTCTGGTGGGACCTGCCTGTCATCGAATCTTTTGAACTTCTCAAAGACATTTATGATGTACCTGACCAAGCTTATAAAAATATGTTGGAATCGCTTGTTCACACATTAGAATTGTCTAAAATCTTGCATGTACCTGTTCGTCAACTGAGCTTAGGACAACGCATGCGCTGCGATCTCGCTGCTTCTTTGCTACACTCTCCTAAAATTTTATTTCTAGATGAGCCAACCATCGGACTAGATGCCGTCAGTAAGCTCGCTGTACGAGATTTTATTCGTCACCTCAATACCGAGCATAAAGTGACGATTATGCTCACCACGCACGATATGGATGATATCGAAACATTGTGCAATCGCGTCATTATTTTAAATGAAGGACACATTTTTTTAGATGGAACGATTGACATGTTGCGCAAAAAAATACTTCCCGAACGTCTTTTGATCATTGATTTAGTGCATGAACATGACACGATAAAAGATCCACTTGCCACTTTCGTGAAACAGGAAGGACATCGCGTTTGGTTAAGTTTTAATCCGGAAGTTATTTCTACACCCGAATTGATTCGACGCATTACCTCTCAACACGCTATTCAAGATTTATATGTAGAGAATCCTCCTATCGAGGAAATTATCGCGAAACTTTATCGAGAAGCGAATCTATGAATGCGTATTTGGCGATTTTTAAGAGTCGCTTAACGGTATTATTTCAATATCGTTTAGCGGCTTTAGCAGGATTTGGAACTCAAATTTTTTGGGGACTCATCAAAGTGATGATTTTACAAGCATTTTATGCGCACTCTTTTTCCCCTCAACCTCTTTCGCTTGTCCAAGCCATTACCTTTATTTGGCTTGGACAAGCTCTTCTGCAACTGCTTCCCTGGAACATTGATAAAGACATTGAAGCACAAGTGAAAACGGGTCATGTAGCTTATGAATTGATACGCCCCCTCGATTTATATTGGCTTTGGTTCTGCAGATCGATGGCCATACGTGTCATTCCAACACTGATGCGCAGTTTACCCTTGATTGTTTTAGCAGGTTTATTTTTTGGATTATCTGCACCAGTTTCAGGAATTGCTGGTTTGTGGTTTGGGATTTCATTAATTTTTTCCATTTTTCTCTCTTCGGCTATGACAGCTGCCGTACTCATCAGTCTATTTTGGACTATCTCCGGAGAAGGTATTCAACGTCTTCTCCCTCATTTTACTATGCTGTTATCCGGCATGATTGTTCCGCTTCCTTTGTTTCCCAATTGGATGCAGCCTTTCTTAAGTTTTCAACCTTTTAGAGGCATTATTGATATTCCCCTAAGATTATATACAGGCGTTATTCCTGTGCAAGAGGCTTTGTACTATATAGGGTTTCAATTCACTTGGTTATTGTTATTTGTTTTCTTAGGACGTTGGCTCATGCATAAAGCCCTTAAGCAAGTTGTCATTCAAGGAGGCTAAGATGCTCAAATCGATTCGTCTTTATTTCAAATTAGTCCAAGTCTCTTTTAAATCGCAGATGCAACATCGTGCCTCTTTTTTGATGTTAACAGCGGCACATTTTCTTTCTACTTTTGTCGAAATTTTTGGAATATGGGTGCTTTTTGATCGTTTTAAAACAATTCAAGGGTGGACATTAGAAGAACTTGCACTCATTTACGGCATTATGCACATGGGATTTGCCGCTTCTGAAGCACTTGCAAGAGGATTTGATACATTCTATCAACTAGTTAAACAAGGTGATTTTGATCGACTCTTATTGCGTCCTTTAAGCACTGTCTTTCAAGTCGCGACACGTGAAATTCAAATGATGCGTTTGGGTAGATTTTTACAAGGTTTAATTGTACTTATATGGGCATTTCGAGCGCTGCATTTGTCTTTATTTTCTTGGCATATGAGCACCATTATATTGGCCATTATAGGGACGACGTGCTTGTTTTATGGTTTATTTGTTCTTCAAGCGACTTTGTCTTTTTGGACCATTGAATCCCTAGAGTTGATGAATATTGTCACTTATGGAGGTGTAGAATCTGGTCAATATCCCATGAGTATTTACCCCTCTTCATTTCGTCTCTTTTTTACTTTTATTATTCCACTAGCTTGCGTCGCTTATTACCCCATTGCCACATTACTTAAACATGAAGCTTTACCTATCTGGTTAGGAGCTCTACTCCCTCTTTGTGGCGTCGTATTTTTGCTTGTGGCTTGTCAATTATGGAAAGTGGGCGTGCATCATTATCATTCAACAGGAAGCTAAATCATGATTACTTATGAAGATTTTACTAAAGTTGATATACGTGTCGGGACAGTCCTCAGTGTGGAAGATTTCCCTAATGCGAGAAAACCCGCTCTTAAATTAACGATTGATTTTGGTCCTATCATTGGCATCAAAAGAACATCTGCTCAGATCACACATCTCTATTCAAAAGAGAATTTGATCGGTAAACAAGTCTTAGCTGTGGTGAATTTTCCTCCCAAGCAAATCGGCACTTTTATGTCAGAAGTGTTAGTAATCGGACTTTCAAATGAAGCACACGCAATTGTACTCGTCAGACCTGATGAATCTGTTCCCAATGGTCAAAGATTACATTAATAAAGACTTAAATTTACGCTTATTTTCTTGTTTTTTTCATCTTTTGACGCTTCTTTACTTAAATTTTAATGTTTAATAATTAAATATTTAAAATTAAAACAAATAAAATATGTTTAATGTTATAATAAAAATTGGCCGGAGGTTTTACTAAAAATCAAAAGATCCTCAAATTAATAATGCTAATTTACTAGCAATCTTGAGTACATGTTTATTAATAATGTAAACATAAACTCCACATTACTCTAAGAAGAATCTTAGAGACATAATGAATGATAATATTTAAATTAAAATATTATACAATTTAATACTAAGTCGAGGGAGGATAATATGAATCGACGTCTTAAGATTCTTCCTCTAGAAGAGCGCATTGTTTTAGATGCTGCTGCTACTGCTACGGTGGCGACTACGGCGACTGCTTCCACAGCTGCTGCGGCTGCTACGGCGGCTAGTGCAACTGGCGGAGATGCAGCTGCAGCTGCGGTAGCGCCCATGCAAACGGCAAGCACTAATATTATTTATGTTGACCAAAACGCAACAGGCGCGAATTTAGATGGGTCTACGTGGAATAAAGCGTTCTCTAATCTGCAAGACGCTTTAAATAAAGCAGCACAAACAACAGGTAGTGATCAAATTTGGATTGCTCAAGGAACCTATACCCCTACCCAAATTTACGCACCTGATGGTGTAACGGGAGGAGCACGCGGTTTAACCAATTCAAATTTAGTGACATTTGACTTACCTACTGATGTTTCGCTTTATGGAGGCTTTAAAGCGGGCATGACAGATTTGTCACAAAGAAATCCCACTTTATATACAACCACATTGAGTGGAGATATAATGGGAAATGATGTGACTAATTCAGCTGATCCTAATTATGCAGCTAGTAAAGCAGATAATGCTTGGCACGTTGTAACAGCTGCCAATGATGTGGCACAAACAGGCGTTAAAGCAACCCTTGACGGTTTATCTATTGTCAATGGTTATGCAAATGGTCCTACAGGAACGTTCTTAACTCCTATTGTTGCCAATAACTACGATTCAGGAGCGGGCTTATATGCTAACTTTGATTCTACATTAGCCCTGAATAATGTTACTTTCAAAAATAACTATGCAAGTGGTGATGGAGGAGGCTTATTCACCAATAATTCTGACGTCACAATCAATAAATCAACCTTTTTGAATAACTCTGCAGGAGTTAGAGGGGGCGCTTTAGAAGTTTTCAACACTTTTGAAACGACTGCTCATACAACAACCATTGATCGTTCTCAATTTCAAGGTAACACATCAGGTGTCTTTGGCGGAGCGATTGTAGGCGAAGGAACCTATGCGAAAGATAATTCTGCTCTCGTCATTAACAACTCTCACTTTAGCCAAAACACTGCATTAGAAGGAGGAGCTGTTGTTATTGATAGCTTGAACACCTATATTAACGGTTCTAAATTCGTTGATAATCTTGCAATCGTTAATGCAGGCGCTGTCGCAACGACTAATGTTGTCAGCACGTTAGTTAGTGGAGATACTGATTATACGACTTATATTAATAATTCCTCATTTACTAATAACGTTGCAGTAGGTGATATAACAACTCATGCTATGATGAACAACATATTTAACATCCCTGGATTTTTAGAAATCAATTTTGCGAGAGGAGGAGGTGCCGTTGTCAATTACATGTATGGTAATTTAGATGTTTACAACTCTGATTTTACCAACAACAAAGCTCTTTCTGGTGATGGAGGCGCTATTTTAAATGGAGGCTCTTATGCTCTACGAAATGGTGAGATCTTAGCAGCAGGCGTTAAAACAAATATTGCTCTAAGCACTTTCACTAATAACCGTACATTAGACGGTAATGGAGCAGCTATTGCCTCAGAATCTTTAGTTGGATACCTTCCCGCTGGCTCAGCTCATTCAAATGACATCAACATTTTAGGTTCAAAATTTACTAACAATGATAGTAATCATAACGGAGGCTCGATCTACTTATCAGATGCTAATGCAAACATCCTTTTGAACAAATTCCAAGCAAGCAATGATGCCGTACAAGGCGATCAAGTTTATGCAAGCGATTCTGTAGTTAATCATATTCAATCTAGCCACACACATGCAGCAAAAATTGGTTTAACAACATTGAATGTCTTCCAATTATTGAATGATGGGGATTTATACCTCTCTTAATTTTGCTTGTTTGACTATCTCTACTCTTTAAGACTAGAGATAGTCTTGTTTTTATTTATACACACACAACTTCTGAGGTTTGAACAATTCTAGCTAATCGCGGTAGCGATCAAAAGTGGGTAGCCCCGCGTGAAGCGAAAGGCCGGTTAGGCCTGTAGCGGAACGTGGGGTAAAAGACAGAAAATAATTGAGCTGCGGTTAGCAGCGATAGATTAACGAGATGCATATCTGTCGTCGCTTCCGCGACTCTAATTTTATTCTGGATCGGTACCCCACGTTCCGCTACAGGCCTAACCGGCCTTTTGCTTCACGCGGGGCTACCCACTTTTGATCGCTACCGCGATTAGTAAAATTGTCCAAACCTCAGAAGTTGTGTGTGTATATACACAAACAACTTCAAAAGCCGCTTTCTCTTAGGAAAAGAGCACCTAAATAATTTAAGCCATCCATCAAAAGAGAACGAGGCGGACTCATAAACGTGACTTCTCCCGTCCCCCCAAAACGCAATCCAGGGACTTCTTGATCCAAAAGAATCTCAACTTCGTAAAAACTGGCAGCTAATTCTAATTCTTGATTTTTCTGCAAAAAAACGGGCAATGGTCCTTTAAAAACAGAAGCTAATGTCGGATAAGGAAGAGTTTTAGATCGGGCTTGGTAAATAAAACGAATAGAACCTGGAAAGCGTTGAGCACTAGAAAAATCAAAAAACTCTATCTTTTGACCCACTTTTAAAGTCGCGGTTAATTTTTCTGGAACATAGGCCAGTACTTTAATTTGATTTAACGGGGCAACTTTTCCTAACACCTGATTTTTTTGAACAGCTTGTTTCTCTTTTAATGTCTCGTCCCAGTCGTAAAGTAATCCTGTCCATTCTGCAGATAATAACAAGTTTTGTTGGCGAACCTTTAAGCTTGCAAGCTTATTCTCTGTCGCTTCTAACTCTGCTTGCTTTAGAGCAAGCAAAGAACGCCTATTGATATCTAAACTAGAAGATTCAATCACTTTTTGTAGGTATTGAATATCATATTCTGTTGATTGAATCTCTTTTTCTAATTCCGGACTAATCAAAAGGACAATAGGATCTTTTTGATGCATCTCATCGCCTCTTTGATGGTAAAGACGAGTAATGTTGCTATCTTCTGGAGCATAAAGAGTTTGTTGCTGTTGAGGTAAAATTACAGCCGCTACACTCTCTCTACGAGGTAGCGGAAGAACAAACCATAAGCACAACAGAGTAGATAAAACTAAGGTGAGAATAAGTCGAAAATTAAGGCGAAAAATTTTTCTCAATTTATACAATTCTTGTACTTCCCAGATAATCGGCCACATTAAAAAAACAGCAATTTCCACAAAAAAGAGGATAATCCCTAAAGCTTTAGTAAATTCATAATAAACAAAAAAAGCAATGGCTGTATAGAGGATCACTAAATAAATCCAACTTCCAAATGCGTATAACCATAATCCTCGAATTGTCTTTGGACTTAAATTATCTTCGGGACAAGGAAGCCCGAATCCAAATAACCACTCACGTAGTTTCCAAGTGCCTACCGCGAAAGAACGCGCCCTTAAATTATCAATTCCCCATAGATCAGAAAAGATGTAATAGCCATCAAAACGCATGGCGGGATTAAAGTTAATAAAGATCGATTTGACAAGTGTAATGGAAGAAATAAGAAAAAAAATACTATTTAAGATACCGGGACTTGTAATCGCCCATCCAAAAGTTGCAATGCCTGCTATGACTGCTTCAGCTGCAATACCTGCCACTGAAATGGCTAATCGCTGGCTTCTTTTTGATAATTTCCACGCTTCTGTCACGTCCGTATATAATACAGGCCATAAAACGATAATGGCAATCCCCATCGTGGGAACTTCAATCTTATAATTTTTGGCTGTATATGCATGTGCAAACTCATGCACGACTTTTACCAAAGAAATGGTGAGAGCATAAGCCACAAATCCTCTAAAACTGAAAAAATAACTGAACGTATTGAGATATTGATCTAAATGATTGAGAATCGCTGCTATCCCTATCAGAGTTAAAATCAAATAAATCAAAACGGTTAAACGGGTCCAAAATATTTTCACGTAAGGCAAAGTACGTTCTAAAAATGCATCAGGATGAATTAAAGGAATTCGGATATACAAGTAATGCATGATGACCCACCACAAAAGACTGCCTTTACTTGCTTCGCGCTCTTTTTCAATTTGCTCACTACTTTTAGGAATATTCAGCAAACCTAATAGACCCGCTTGCACAAAAAAATATTGGATATCCTCTGCTTCGAGATGAATCGGTGAATAATTTTTTATTTCCTTTACGAGTTCTTGCGGTGTCATCCCTTCTTTGGCCAATCTATAAATAAGAGACTCTTCCCAACTGAATTTAAAGTAACGAGCACGGATAGGATCATAAAGATTGAAAGTAGGCTCTCCGTTGGAGTCTTTAGGGCCCGGATATAAGATCAGGTCTTTTCTAAATCCCACAAGCAAATTTGTATTTTCCATTGCCACTCACAATTTTTCACTTCAAATCATTGTTCATAGTGTATACACAAAAAAACCGTAAAGATCTCATCTTTCGAATTGGTATAACGCCTTAAGAGTTTATGGCAATTCAAATCTTTACAAAAAATAGCATTATTGTCATAGCAATTGACTTATTCATTTGATTAAAGTGTGTCTTAAAATGGCTCATGCCTTCGTAGAGAAAATATGGATCCAGCTAACCTATCATCTTTTACGAACTATCGCTTAGCTCTCTTTCTTTTTATCTGTGTGGTAAGTCTTATGTTGCTAGGATGCATGCGCTCTAAAACAGAAATTTTGAATAATAGAATCTTTCAGGCAGAAAAAGATAGAGAATTACTCAATGCGAATGCGCCCATTATTGATGCCCCTCTCACTTTTGAAGATATTGTACAAGCCATTTTAACCAGAAATTTAGATCTACTGGTCAAATATAGACAGTTTGAATATCAGTATGAATTTGCTACAGGTGCCAAATTTCAAATGCTTCCTTCTCTTCTATGGACAGGAGAGATAAGCTGGCGCAATAGAAATACAGGAATAAGCTCAGAATCTCTTGAGCCAGGTGTGCCACCAGCACCTCCTAGTATTAGCTCAGATCAACATGTGAATCGTTATACCTTTTCGCTTACCTGGAATCTTTTAGATTTCGGCATTTCCTATTTCCGCGCACGGCAAGAGGTCAATAAAATTCTCATGCAAGTCGCAGACTATTCACGCCTTCAGCAAACGCTCATTTATGAAGCAACTAAAGAATATTGGCGCGCGCGTGCTGCTTTATATGGACTGAAGCAATCGCGCGATCTTTTTAAAGAAGCGAATTATTATTTAACCGTTTTAAATGAGCAAATTCAGCAAAAACGCATTCCTAAAGAAGTAGGATTGCTTTATCAGAGCAGCATTTTAAAAGGAAAAATCCAAATTCAATCTTTTGAAAGAGAATATGATGAAGCAAAAGCGGAATTAGCCAAAATGATGGGCTATCCAGGTTTAGATTTTGAATTAGCCGACGAAGAAATTCTTCCTTACAATGGTCGGCTTCCCGAAGCAAGAGAATTAGAAAATATCGCCCTCCTTAATCGTCCTGAATTGTTTGGTTTGGACGCTGATGAACGCAGTCACGCAGATGATATTCGCATCGCTATTCTCCGTCTCTTTCCTACTTTAGCTCCCTTCATTGATTTTTCTTACGATAGTAATTCTTTTCTCATTTTCAATAAGTGGATCACCATGGGTCTTCGCTACTCGTGGGAACTTCTATCAGAACCTTATCATTTTCAAAATATTTTAGCTGAAATACGCAATAAAAGCGTTTCTCAAGCCAATCGCTTAGCTCTATCCATTGGCATTTTAGCCCAAGTAAACCTTGCACGAGCTGTCTATTTTGATACTCTCAAAGAATATGAATTGGCTAGGCAGCTAGCTGAAACCAGACAAGAACTCATTCAAACATTGGAAAGAAAACAACAAGTAGGTGAATTGAGCGCTGGAGAAATTCTGATTAATTATAAATTTGATGCAATTTTGAGCGAAATCGACTATTTACAAGCTTATGGAAATTTGCATACTGCGATTGAGCAAATTAATAATTCCATTGGGATCCCCTTTTATTTAAACACTTGTAGCCAATCGTGTGTAGATTAAAATGATGATATTAAGATGTTTAATGGCTTTATATTTATTGTGCAACTCTTGGCTTCAAGCAACAGAAGAGCCCCTTTCGCCACGTCAAGAGCCTCGTACACAACTCATTCCGCTCGCTTATCAAGTCGTCCTATCTCCTTACCAAAAAACAAGCTTTTCTTCCGATATTAATACACAAATTGTCAGCATTAATAAAAGATTAGGCGAGACTTTTGAAGCAGGGGAAGTTTTAATTCAATTAGATGACGTCATTCATCGCAATCTTTATTTAAAAGCTTTGGCCACTCTTCAAAAAGCAGAAGTGATCTATGAAGCCAAGCAGGCTCTTTACCAAGACAATATCGCTTCTTTTCAAGATTTTATTGATGCTCAATCTGCCTTAGCCATTGCCCAAGCAGAAGTGGGAATTGCACGCAAAAATTTAAAAAACACGCAAATTATTGCTCCTTATGATGGACGCGTGACCCATGTCAATGTCGAAATAGCGGAATATCCCAATCACCAATACAACTATAATGATAAACCTATGATGGAAATTATCCATGATCGCACCTTGCTTGCTAAAGTTTTGGTTCCGGCTATTTTTTTACCTAAAATTTATAAAGGACAACCTTTGATCATTGAAATTAAAGAAACAGGTCAAAGAATAACGGCTCCTATTGATCGCATAGGAGCCGCTATCGATCCCTCCAGTGCGACAGTCCCTATTGAAGCGAAAATAGACAATCAAAATAGAGAATTGATGAGTGGAATGACAGGCAGGGGGTATATCGAAATTGAGCTCCCTTATGAATTTAATATTACTCAAACACGAACAAAGGATGCGTTATGAATGAAGAACAAGTGGCCCATTTAAAAAAAATATTCACAAAATTATTTGCTCTTCCCATAGGCAAATTAACGATTCGTGAAGTTCAAAATACCCTTCACACTGTACTACCAGACGATTTCCAAAAAGCAGCACACGTGTTTGAATCTTTAATCACAGGAGAAGTGGTATCTGCTTTGCAAGGCAAAACTCCTGATACCTTTCAACAGCTAGTTCAGCAGTTTTCACCTGCTATTGCATTAGCAAAAGAAGTGCATGAATATGGCGAATTTATCAATATATGTACCAGTGACCTCGTCTCACAAGGCAATCAGCCTTACTTTGTTAATCGCTACCGTCGCGTAGATGGAGTAGAATTTCATTTCTTTACTTTGCCTGATACCAGCGTGCGTTTAGCGCATATGCTAGTGAATCGCTTACATGATTTAAAAAAAGCTTACTCTCCTCACTTTGCTTTTGATCCTCATCTTCTAGTAGAATTAAAAAATATGCGGCAAGATATTGATAAATTATTAAACGATCACGAATCTAAATAGAGATGTTATGACAGCGCCACCTGCTTTTCCAAAAAATCCCCAGCTTATTCCTTATTTATATATTTTAAATCGCCTCGTGTTGAAAACGGCTGCTGTCAAAACCAAAGAAGCGCTCATTTTTTTAATCGTGAACGATACCTTTCACCTTTTAAAATTTGATCGTGCCATTCTCTTTCATATAAGTCCCAAAAAAACCAAAGTACTAGGCATTTCAGGACAGCCTTCAATTAATAGTGTATCTCCTCTAGTGAATAAGTTAGAAAAAATAGCTAGTGGACTTAAGCATCCTCAAACAGAAGCTTTTTTAGATGACAGTCATTTTAAGGAAAATACAGTTGCTGTGTGGAAAGAAGTACAAGCACAAACGCATAGCGCCGTGTTATGGCTGCCTATTTTTAGCGATAATCAACTCGTCTTAGGGCTTTGGTTAGAACGCTGGGATACTCAACACTTTACTTTTCCTACAGAAGATTTCCCTGAGCTTTTAAAAAATTTTTTATTGCCCGCTTTTGGGGTTGCATGGACACGTTTCAATGCAGGATTTTCCTTCAAAAAATGGCTGGGCATCAGTGCTTTTAAGCTCATGCTTCTTTCTACTTTATTATTGATTGCCTCTTTAGCCATTCAAGTCCCTTTGCGCATTGTCGCGCCTTGCGAAATTGTGGCAAGCGATCCCTATGTCGTGCGTGCTCCTTTAGAAGGCGTTGTCCAAGGCATTGTTGTGAAACCAGGTCAGTGGGTCAAAAAAGGAGATGTGTTGTTAGAGTATGATAGAAAAATCTTAGAAGATGCCCTAAAATCTACTCAAAAAGAGGCATTAGCTAAACAATTGGAAGTAGAGCGTGCTTCATTTTTAGGTTTACAAGACAAAAAATTTTTAGATGAGCTGGCTTTGCTAAAGGTTAAGCAGCAAAAGGAATTGGTTAATTTAGGTTTTATGGAATATCAAGTAGGACTGTTAACAGTCATAGCTCTTGAAGAAGGATTTATACAAGTTGATGCACCCGATGAATGGCTAGGACGTCCTGTCAAGAAAGGCGAGAAAATTCTTGTCATTAACAACCCCCAAAATACAAAAATTCAAATGATGATTCCTGAAAGTGATAATATTCCACTCGATTTACAAGCACCCATTAAAATTTTTCTCAATACAGATCCTTTTAAAAGCTACTTGGCCGAAATGGAATACATTGCTAACGAAGTCAGCATCAGTGATCAAAAAATTCCTAGCTTTTTAGCTAAAGCCAATTGGATAGATCAACCTCCTCATCTTAAATTAGGACTTAAAGGGACCGCTATCCTGTATGGTGAGAAAGTCCCTCTTTTATACTATATCCTACGCAAACCTTGGAATACTTTACGTCAGTTCACGGGTTTATAACCCAGGGCGTGTTTGCAAACTATACGTGCCTTTCCAAGAGCAGGAATGAATTTGCCACCTACATAGTCTCCTTCGTATTTTTCTCCATTATTTTGTGGATATGAATGAACAACGTGGACTTTGTGAGCATCATGACATTATTAATTATTTAACTAGTTGAATTTATAACATTTGAATAATTTTCACGAAGCTTTATGTCCACGTCGTCCACGAAGTCCACGTTGTCCACTCATGTCCACAAAATATCGCGCACAGCAAAAAATAATCTCATTGCAAGAATAATAAGATTGCGCTAGCAAGATTTATACAATGAACCTTGCTTTTGTTGTTAAATTTAAGCATACTCAATTCTATACATCTCATGAGATCTAAAGATGGAAAATTATTCTTTCACACTTGTTTTTTCTTTCCTTTCGTTTTTTCCTCCCCTTGTGGGGTAATTTATTCTTTTATTTTTTCGAGTGATCACTTCGCTTATGCGATGAATATCTTCTGTTTTAACTTAGATTTTTAATTTATTTTTTATCGATGTGATTTTATGAAACCAATGAAGATTGTGGTTAAGGTCGGAACCAGTACTTTAACCCAAGGCAGCCAAAAGCTGTCACGCAAATACATGCTTGAATTAGCACGGCAAATAGCCGAACTACACGCACGAGGTCATCAAGTGATTTTGGTGACATCAGGCGCCATCGCAGCTGGACGCGAACTCTTACGCCATCCCACTGTTGAACGTTCTTTACCCGCTAAACAAATGTTTTCCGCGATTGGTCAAGTGCAACTCATGCACATTTGGATCAATTTGTTTTCTTTATTTGAGATACACGTGGGGCAGCTTCTTTTAACTCGCGATGATTTGTCTCAACGCAAACGATATCTGAATGCACGCGATACCTTAAATTGCTTATTGCACCATAAAATTTTGCCTATTATTAATGAGAATGATAGTGTCGCAACTAAAGAAATTCGCGTGGGCGACAACGATAATTTAGGAGCTTTAGTTTCTAATTTAATCGCTGCCGATTTACTCATTTTACTGACAGACCAACAAGGTTTATATACAGCTGATCCCCGTACCAATCCAAATGCAGAATTGATTCCTGTCGTAACGCATATTGATGAATCCATTTTTGCTCTAGCAGGAGGCTCTTCTACTTCTTTGGGAACAGGAGGCATGACCACCAAAATTGAAGCCGCCCAAAAAGCTTGCCAATGTGGAATTCCCACTTTGATTGCTTCTTCTGCTCTTCCTAATGTACTAATAGACATTAGCGAAGGTAAACAGATCGGCACGTTGTTTTTAACAAGTATTACTCCGCAAGAAAGTCGCAAACGTTGGTTATTAGCTGAAAAAAAACAGGGCGTCATTCATGTGGATGAAGGAGCAGCCACCAAAATTTTGCATCATGGAGCGAGTTTATTACCTTCAGGAATTACAAAAACCACATCTAATTTTGAAAGAGGAGCCATTGTACATATCGTAGATCCTTCAGATCAACCGATTGCTGTGGGCATCACGAATTATGGACATGAAGAAATTCAGCGTTTAATCGGAATGCATTCAACTAAAATTGAAGACATCTTAGAATATAGTTATGGACCTGAAATTGTGCATCGCACCAATATGACGCGTATCAAATCCCCACAGGAGCCCAAACAATGACGATAGAAGAAATGGCAAAAGACGCTAAAAAAGCCACTTACGGGATGGCAAGGGCATCTAGCACTCAGAAAAATGCTGCGTTAGCAGCCATAATTGCTCACCTAAAGAAGGAGCAAGCAAGCATTTTGTACGCCAATCAAGAAGATATCACGCAAGCGCAATCTGCCGGTTTAGATCATGCTATGATTGATCGCCTGTCTCTTCAAGGTCGCTTAGAGGCTATTCTTGCTGATATAGAAAAGATCATTGATTTGCCTGATCCTATTGGAGAATGTTTTGAGCGTGTTGAACATGATCATTTGACGATTACGAAATGCCGGACTCCGCTAGGAGTACTAGGCATCATTTATGAGTCCCGGCCTAATGTGACACTTGATATTAGTGCGCTAGCGATTAAATCAGGAAATTGTGCCATTTTGCGCGGAGGATCTGAAACTTTACGCACCAATCAAGTATTGGTGCATCTGATTCAAGAAGCCTTGACATCTGTTCATTTGCCCGCTCAAGTTATTCAATTGGTTCCGACTACAGATCGCACTGAAGTACATAAAATGCTGCATTTACATGAATATATTGATTTGATTATTCCACGCGGAGGAGCTGCTTTACATCGCTTTTGTCGTGAAAATAGCTCCATTCCCGTCATCACAGGAGGCATCGGCATTTGCCACTTATTTGTCGATGAATCAGCTGATTTAGCAAAAGCATTACCTGTCATTATCAATGCGAAAACACAGCGTCCCACTGTTTGTAATGCACTCGATACTCTGCTCGTGCATGAAAAAATCGCCGCGACTTTTATTCCAACGGTTCTTCAAACGCTGCAAGCAAAGGGAGTCTCTTTTCGGTTAGATCCTAAAAGCTTGGAAATCGCTCGATCCCATCAAGCCACTCAGTGGACAGCTGCTCAACCGCAAGATTGGGATACCGAATGGTTAAGCCTGATTCTTGGTATTAAAGTGGTTTCTAGTTTAGAAGAAGCCATACAGCACATCATCCAGCACAGCACAGGACATAGCGATGGCATTCTAACGCAAAATCAAAAGCATGCAGATACTTTCATTGCAGAAGTTGATTCGGCTGCCGTTTATGTGAATGCTTCTACGCGTTTTACAGATGGAGGACAATTAGGTCTTGGCGCAGAAGTCGCCATTAGCACTCAAAAACTGCATGCAAGAGGTCCTATGGGTTTAAGAGAGTTGACTTCATACAAATGGGTCATTCAAGGCGATTATGCGATTCGAAATTAATTTGTAAGGAATGTGAATATGAATATTACCATTATCGGCTGTGGCATCATGGGAAGTGGATTAGCCAAACAACTTTCTACCCATCATACTCTTTTTCTTTATGATCATCGTCCAGAAAAAGCGAAACGTCTGCAACAAGAGGGATACGGGACGGCTTGTGAAAACTTATACGAGGCACTGCAGCAATCTGATAGTGTTATCTTAGCCATCAAACCTAAAAACTTAAAAGAAGTAACGAGTTTGATAAATACTGATTTGACTCACTATACGCTCATTAGTTTGCTCGCAGGAACTCCCCTCGCTAAACTTAAGCAAGATTTTCCTCATCAGCGCATCATTCGCATGATGCCTAATTTAGCGATGATTTATGGTGAAGGATTAATTGGATTAGCCACTGATGATCCCTTAACAGAAGCAGAAAAAAAACAATTCTCTACTCTCTTTGAACCGCTAGGCAAAGTGTATTGGTTGCCGGAAGCCAAAATGAATGCGTTCACTGCCTTAGCAGGTTCAGGACCTGCCTTTGTGTTTGCCATCATTGAATCCATGATCGACGCAGGAATTGGCATGGGATTCAATGCACAAGATGCTCAAGAGTTGGTTCACCAAATGATCATGGGAAGCCTCCATTTATTGGATAAGAGTGCTAAACACCCCGGTGAACTCAAGTGGCAAGTAGCTTCTCCAGAAGGTACCACTATCGCTGGGTTAAAAAAATTAGAGGAACTCGCTTTAAGAGGGAGTATTATTAATATTTTCTTTGCCGCTTATGAACGCGCAAATGAACTATCTCATTCTTAGGACGCAACTCAAATTTCAAATATTTTCTTTGTACTCTTCACCATTTTTTGGTAGAAATAGTGAATTGAAAAAGAGAATTTCCTATATCCCTTATTTAAAGGTTATGAAAATGAAAAATTGTATGCTTTGTTTTTTGTTTTTGCTGTTCATGAGTTGTCAACAACATGATTTAGTTGCACATCCTACCATGCTTGCCGTTAACAATGAAAAAGAGCAACCTATGCCCACTACCAAACATAAAGACGAAAAACCGGAAAAAAATTGTCCTAAACTTACAGGTCGCGTTCTTTATCCAAAAGAAGCCGATTATGATAAAGCGCGTTTAGTGTCCAATTTTTATCCCTCCAAGAATCAATTTCCCGATGTCATTGTATACTGCCAAAATACGCAAGATGTACAAAACGCTGTGAAGTGGGCACGCTGTCAAGAAAAGCCTATTCGCATTCGCAGTGGGGGGCATAATCATGAAGGATTCTCAACAGGTACAGGCGCTATTGTGATTGATGTCAGTGAAATGAAACAGTTGCAAGTCGATAAAGCCAAAAACATCGCTACCATTCAACCAGGTATCACAGGAGGAGAGCTTTATAGTCAGCTTTTCAAAGAAGGGTTGACGCAAGTAGGTGGAACCTGTGCGGATGTGGGCATCTCAGGATTAGTCCTCACAGGTGGAATGGGACCTCTTATACGTAAGCATGGATTAACTTGCGATAATTTACTTTCTTTTGAAATGGTCAATGCCGACGGAGAAATCTTGCAGGTCAATCCAAACAATGAGCATAAAGATCTTTTTTGGGCTGCTTGTGGAGGCGGTGCAGGCAACTTTGGTATTTTGACTTCTTTAACAATGAAAGTGTATCCCGCTAACAAAGTAACGTGGTTTAATATTGGGTGGGACTGGAATCAACCCGTTGAAAAAGTGATCAGCGTTTGGCAAGATTTATTTGCAGATGGCGATAAAAAATGGTTTTCGCATCTAGATGTATGGCCTAAGGCATTTTCAATAGAAGAATATAAAAAACAGCCTGTAAAAGCCATGGGAGTTTTTTACGGTACACCTGAAGAAGCGAAACAAGCGCTTGCTCCTTTATTGAACATTGGAAAACCGAATGATCAAACAATCGAGTTAGTCGAGTGGAACAAAGCGATTAAAGCGTTTGAAGAGGCAACGAGTGTTTATATAACCGACAAACCTGAATACAAGTCATCCGGGGCTTTTGCTATGAAGCCTTTGCCAGCGGAAGCCATTAAAATCATTGTAGATACTTTACACAAGACGACTTCGCCTCTTTTGAATGTTCTTTTCTTTTCTTTAGGTGGCGCAGCTCAAGGCAAATCACCCACAGCAACTGCTTATTTTTACCGCGAAGCAAAGTTTTTTTTAATTTACTCTACCCAATGGTTACAAGAAAAAGATGACGTCAAACAAATTGAAGAATTAGATTCATTGCGTAATCGCTTGCTTCCTTATACGCAAGGTGATTACACAGGAAATCCTGATCGTAATTTGAAAGATTATTTGACCTCATATTATGGAGATAATGTTAAAAGGCTCCGCTGCATTAAGCGTAAGTATGATCCTCATAACATCTTTCAATTTGAGCAGAGCATTCCTCCTGCACATAAGAATGCAGATTGTGCTCTTTAATCATCTTGCTTATTAGGTTCACTGTGTACATAGACTGGTAAAAGTTCACGGTGTACCTAAAATGTCTGTTGATATCATATTAAGTTCTTAAATAAATTAGTAATACGCGAAGCGTTTGGAGCCCCCAAGCAACTTCGTTGCTAATATCAAAAAGTAACAGTGACCTTTTTAGTAGTTGGTCAAAGTATACTTAAAAAGACTGGTTTTATCTGTGCGGTAGCACTATTACTGCATTAGCCCAGACCGAGCGCGTTTAGCGCTCG
>JASBUW010000122.1 GCA_030147755.1 Parachlamydiaceae bacterium | reverse complement strand
AAACCAGTCTTTTTAAGTATACTTTGACCAACTATTAAAAAGGTCACTGTTACTTTTTGATATTAGCAACGAAGTTGCTTGGGGGCTCCAAACGCTTCGCGTCATCACAATAAATTCATTTGGATAAGTCGCACATCGCGTTCATTTTCCTTTCTCAAGGAGGCCAATACGATGTATGCCTACTTCCTTTGGTTCTGTTTATTGTTTAGCTGTTTGATAGTTGAAGCCACCCATCATGAATATGTTTTGCAATTGCCTTAGCGTTTTACTAATCGCTGTGAAACAGAAAGCCTTGAATAGTCAACAGAATATGATTTTCCTGCTCGAGATGACAGAGGTAAAGATCACTGGATTGGGGGAGAGCATATTCATATCGGAGGTAAACATGTTCCAGTACGAGAATAGCAATTTTGCTATAGATAAAATTATTCTAATAAATAAATATAACTCTTCTCAATTTTTTTGGGAAAAGAGGGAGTATCTTGGGATTTCCTATAAGGGAGAAAATATGAACCTAAAAGATTATTTTGGTTTTTTTCATGATGGAACTATAATTAATATTATACAAAATAATGATTATATTGAAATTTTAATGGAAAGTGCTGAAATTTTACCAGAGTGGAATAAAGAGAATATTTCTCTGTCAAACAGAGCAACGATTAAAGGCAAATTGCATTTAGAGCAAATTAAAAACATATTAATTGATAAAAAACCAGTTAATCATATTCAATTATTATATGATGATGGCGAAATATTGACATTTCGAATTAATAACAACAAATTAAATTTATTAGTTTTATGGTCTAATTACCCACCCAAATTACGTTTGAATGTAACTCAACTTATTGAAATTGAAGCCGAGAAAATTTACTGGGAAAATATTCCTAATCTATTTAGCCCAATAGATTTTCCAGAAGCAATACAATGAAAAAATCATTTAACATAAAGCGAGACTTACCTTTTTCTTACATTTATTATAATAGCAGCATCTGGGCTGCAGCACGTAGCGTATAATAATGTCAGCCATTCCCGCCGAATGATTATCTATTTATTTTTCAATAAGTTGTAAACTCGGTTTTTCATAAACTTTCTTTACTATTCTCTTTGATATTCAACAGTTGATTTGCATGTTTAGCAAGAATTGCTGGTGTTACTTTGAAGCATGCCAAAAATAAGAATCTTTACGGATATCAAGAATCCTTCTATAATTCTATTCACTTTTTGTAATGACTCAGATAGTCGTCAAAAGTTTAACGCAGAGGCGCAAGAGACGCGAAGGCGCGGAGAAAGACAAGATAGATTCAAAAACAGAAATTTGAATTTTCATGTCTCACTCCTTAAAAGGTTGTATAATCTTTGCTATCATTTTCTTGTCTTCCTCTGGGCCTTCGCGTTCCTCTTGCGCCTCTGCGTTAAACTTTTGACGACTCTCTGAGTCATTATCATTTTTACTTATCTATTTTGCTTTTCTCTGTGCCTCTGTGTGCTCTGTGGTTAAATAATAAAATAAATAACCGCAAAACACACAGGGGGCATAGAGAAGAAATAAGGAGTTGCTATGAAATACCCTATTCCACCCGGGGTTTTTGACATTATTCCCAAAGATCCAAAAGAGCTTTGGAAGAGTTCCTATTTATGGGCTCACGTTGAACAAATGATTCGCACGATTGCACGCGAATATGGTTTTCAAGAAATCCGCACTCCTTTATTCGAGCGCACAGAGCTCTTTCAACGCAGTGTAGGGGAAACAACTGATATTGTGTCGAAAGAGATGTACACGTTTGAAGATAAAGGAGGCCGCTCTCTTTCCTTGCGCCCGGAAGGCACTGCGCCTGCCATGCGTGCCTTTATTGAACACCAACTACATCAAGCGAATTCGATTCAGAAACTTTTTTATATCGCTCCTATGTTCCGTTATGAAAGAGCCCAAGCGGGACGATATCGCCAGCATCATCAATTTGGCATTGAAGCGATTGGCAACCAAGCGCCTGAACAAGATGCAGAAGTCATCGATTTACTCTATTCTCTTTATCAGCGATTGGGACTCAAGAATTTGACTTTGTTTATTAATTCGATTGGAGATCTAGAAAGCAGACTCGCCTTTCGCCAAGCTTTAAAAACGTATTTAGCACCCCGTTTATCTTCACTCTCACCTGATAGTCAGGCACGTTTTGAGGCCAATCCTTTGCGTATTTTAGATTCTAAAGATCCACGAGATCGCGAAATAGTGGCGGGAGCTCCTTGCATTTTAGATTTTTTAAATGAAGAGTCTCGTCAGCACTTTGAAGATCTCAAACAGCTATTGACCATTTTGCATATTCCTTATCAAGTCAATCCACTCCTTGTCAGAGGACTTGATTATTACAATAAAACGGTATTTGAAATTGTTGCGGGTGAGTTAGGGGCCCAGAATAGCATTGGAGGAGGAGGACGCTACGATGGTTTGCTGCAATCATTAGGAGGACCCGATCTACCTGCTTTTGGATTTGGAACAGGCATTGAGCGTATTTTACAAACCATGATTAATCAAGATGTGCCTTTGCCTCGTCCTGATCATCCTACTCTTTTTTTAGTGGCGCTGGGAGATAAAGCTAAACGCACCTGTTTTGAGCTTTTACAAGTGTTACGCAAACATGGCATCGCTGCGCAGATGGATTTTAGTGGCAAAAAGATAGGAAAAGCTTTGCATTATGCAGATCAGATTGAAGCCACTTATGTGACAGTGATGGGAGATCATGAATTGGAAACACAAGAGATTGAATTAAAAGAAATGACCACAGGTCATAAAGTGAAGATGCCTTTATCTAAATTACCCGAATATTTACTCAAAACGATGGAAAAACCTTATGAGCTTTGATTATCGCAGAACCCATACATGCGGGGCTTTACGCCAAAAAGACGTGGGTCATCTCGTCACCTTATCAGGGTGGGTCAATCGTCGTCGAGACCATGGAGGCCTCATCTTCATTGATCTCCGCGATCGATTTGGGTTGACACAACTTGTTTTTGATCCGATTAAAAATCCGGAGACGCATCGTCAAGCTGAAAAGCTGCGCGCAGAATGGGTCATTTCGATTAAAGGTAAAGTGAGTTCACGCGCAGAAGGAATGGCTAATCCTAAACTTGAAACGGGCGAGATTGAAGTGCTAGTGGATGAAATGGAAATTTTATCCAAAGCCAAAACACCTCCGTTTTCCATTTGTGATGATTTAATCGATGTGAATGAAGAATTACGCCTTAAATATCGGTATTTAGATATTCGTCGCGGAGATGTGACCAGAAAGCTACTCGTGCGTCATAAAGCGATGTTAGCCACACGTCAATATCTAGATCAACAAGGCTTTTTAGAAATAGCCACACCCATTTTAGGTAAATCTACACCGGAAGGGGCACGTGACTATTTAGTGCCCTCTCGGATTTATCCCGGCACTTTTTATGCGTTGCCACAATCTCCTCAAATTTTTAAGCAATTGCTCATGGTAGCAGGCATGGATCGTTATTTTCAAATCGCACAATGCTTTCGCGACGAAGATTTGCGCGCAGATCGCCAACCTGAATTTACTCAAATCGACATGGAAATCAGTTTTGGTAAACCGGAAGATATCCAATCCATTATTGAAGGGCTTTTAAAAGCCATTTTCAAAACATGTACAAACATTGAAATCACAACACCTTTTCGACGCTTGAGTCATCAAATATGCATGGAAAAATATGGATGTGACCGCCCTGATTTACGCTTTGGAATGGAATTGCATACTTTGAACGAGATTGCTCAACAAACAACTTTTTCTGTTTTCTTAGATCAACTACGTGAGGGAGGCATTGTCAAAGGCCTTTGTGTAAAGGGGGGCGCTGATCTTTCCCGTAAAGCTATTGATGAATACACAGAATTTGTCGGACGCTTAGGCATTAAGGGACTCGCTTGGATTAAGTATCAAGAAGGAGGATTGAATTCGAGCATCGTCAAATTTTTTCCTGAAGCAGCGCAGCAACAATTGATCCAAGAAATGGGAATGGAAGTAGGCGATCTTATTTTTATGATTGCGGATCAACCCGCACGTACTAATCAAGCGTTGGATCATTTAAGAAGAAAAATTGCACGCGATCGCGGATTAATTGATCCTCAACGCTATGAATTTTTATGGGTCACAGATTTTCCCTTATTTAGTTGGGATGCAGAAACCAGACGCTTACAAAGTGAACATCATCCTTTCACCTCACCTCATAGTGACGACTTACATTTGTTAGAAACAGACCCCTTGAAAATGCGTTCTTCCGGTTATGATATTGTCTTAAATGGATATGAAATTGGAGGAGGATCGCAACGTATCCATAATAGCGATCTCCAGCAAAAGATTTTTGAAAGCTTGAAATTGACACCAGAAGAATTAGAAATCAAGTTTGGATTTTTCCTTGAAGCTTTAAGTTATGGAACACCTCCTCATTTGGGAATTGCCCTTGGATTAGATCGCCTGGTAATGATTCTCACGCAGACAGAAAATATTCGCGATGTCATCGCTTTTCCTAAAACACAGAAAGCCAGTGATCTTATGATGGAATGTCCATCCAAAGTTGATCATGAACAGCTCAAAGAATTAGAAATCCGTGTTCCGGAATCTCAATTTTCTTGGACATAATTGTTAGGATATCCTACAGTAGTATTTCCTTTTTAAATTGGAGGTCAAAACCTATGTTGAAGAAAACGCAGTTAATAGCTTTAGCGAGTCTTGGACTAATTTTAGGATATGGGACTCTACAAGCAGATGATAAGAGTGCAAGTGCAACTTTAGATCAAACCAATAAAGCTGCTCCTGGTGAAGCAAAAAAGACAACTGAAATTGACATGAAAAAATTATCTGAAGCATTCGGTAATTTTATTGGTCGCAATTTAAAATCCCCAGGCTTATCTTTTGATTTAGAAGGTATTGTGAAAGGAATTCGTGAAGGAGCAGCTGGTCAACCCTCTCCTTTAACTGAGAAAGAATATGAAGAGATGATGGCAGCAGTTCAAGAGAAAGCATTCAAAGAAATGTCATCTTCCAATCTCAAAAATGCTAACGAATTTATCAGCAAAAACAGCAAAGAAGCGGGTGTTGTAGAAGTAGTGCCCGGCAAATTGCAGTATACTATCCTTAAAGAAGGAACAGGCCCGGTTGTTGAACCTCATTCTTCTCCCAAAATTCATTACACAGGAAAATATCAAGACGGCACCGTGTTTGGTACTTCTGAAGAAATGGGCGGACCTATTACAATTCCTTTAGATCAAACAATTCCAGGCTTTAGCAAAGGGATTGCAGGAATGAAAGAAGGAGAAAAGCGTCGTCTTTTCGTCCATCCTGATCTAGGTTATGGAACAACAGGTCAACTGCCACCTAATGAACTCCTTATTTTTGACATTGAAGTTGTTAAAGCGAACGCAGATGATGCAAAAGCGAAAAAACAATCAACAGCAAGTTTAAAAGATCAAACAAGTACGTCTGGTTCTCATGATGATGATGATGACGATGGCCTTTATTTAGATGAAGATGAATTCATGGATGAAAGCAAAAGTAGTCCAGGAGTAAGTTCTAAAACGTCTACTCCTTCAGCTCGTTAATCGTTATTATTCTTAAAGTAAGACAAAGACTTTTTAGGGTGTCCTAAAAAGTCTTTTCATATGTACGACAAAACTTCATCACTGACTAGTAATACGCGAAGCGTTTGGAAACCCCAAGCAACTTCGTTGCTAATATCAAAAAGTAACAGTGACCTTTTTAGTAGTTGGTCAAAGTATACTTAAAAAGACTGGTTTTATCTGTGCGGTAGCACTATTACTGCATTAGCCCAGACCGAGCGCGTTTAGCGCTCG
>JASBUW010000115.1 GCA_030147755.1 Parachlamydiaceae bacterium | reverse complement strand
GAATAATTTGCAGTAATACCATTTCCAGAAAATAACGTCATATTTGAGCTGCGTGAAAGCTCTCGCGATTCAACGATCGCAAATGGGTCAATATCAATGCGATATGGACCTATTTGCGATCGTTGAATCGCGAGAGCTTTGACGCGCTCAAATATGACGTTATTTTCTGGAAATGGTATAAAGTATTTTTAAGACACGCCCTAGGCTGGAGCAGAACCTCCTTTAAAAGGTAAAGCTTTGTCCTGAATATGGGGGGTAATTTTTTGACGTGCTTGTTCGATATTCCAAAGAACTTGTACTGTAAAATCGATACATTTATCGGGCTCATTGATAGGATGAGGACTTTTGATTTTTGCGGCATGTTTAGCAGCTTCATAAAAATTATCGCCGGGTCTTAAAAGAACGGCTCCTCCCATGACTAGTTCATCAATGTTTCCAAATTCCCAAGGATGCTTTTCTTCTTTATGAACGACCATGGGAAATTCGCCTTCAAGAGCTTCAGCGGTTGTTCCACCACCTGGTTTACTTAGAAAAGCATCGCTTGCTTTTCCTAAGAGAGCCACCTCATTGAGTTCAATGCGAGGAAAGGGCTTGAATTGTAACTTTTGTTTTAACGTTGCGTACACTTCGGGAGAATGAGTTGCACAAGCAGCTTTCAATTTTTTTTCTGTATAGTTGGTGATTGAGTTCATCATCGATGTATTTGTTCCACATAAAATAGCAATATCTAAGAGTTCAAATTCTCCTTTTTCTACATCTTGGATAGCACCTTCTATGACTTGATCAATATATTTTTCAAGAATACCGCCGACTCCTTGACTTCCCATTGTCATGACCCATAACCTTGCTTCAGGGCGTAAATGAAAATTTTCTTTTACATAAATAATGTCTGACGCAGATAATTGTTGTCTAAATGCTTCATGAACAGGATAATGATTGACTCTGACGAAATGTTCGTAGTTTTTATATATCGTGTCTTTAGGGCTTGTGGATGTCTTTTGTTTAGGATAAGCTATAGGATTACCTTTTTTTACTCGCAATGTAGAGTTTTGAGAAGGGGCATGGAAGGTAATTCCCGATAAATTATATTTTGTTGTGGTTTTGGCAATTTTCTCTAGTTTATCTGGAATTTCTCCGTAATCACAAACTTGGAAACATATACGCTTACCGTTTTCTGCCACACATCGAATATTGTCAGGATGATGGGAAGTGGAGACAATGATTTCAGAGTTTCCTATTGCTTTGCGAAATTTATCCATTTGATCATCTGGAATAAAGAGAGACAATTTTTCATCTAATTTTCTTAATTTTTTTCCATATTTCATACGATCACTTTGTTGACAAATTTTATTGAAGAGATCTCGTTTGGGTATTCCAATACATTGAGAAAGTTTATCTTCAGAAAGAAGATGGCTTTCATTCACAAGAACGTGAGGAATATTGCGTTTATCTAAATTCTCTTGAATGACGCGTGAAATTGAAATGTGAGCTCCACCAGATGCAGTTGTCGTAATGACAACTTGATCAGGAGAAACCGGAGGACGTTCAGCATTTTCTTGATTAAGTTCTTCCAACATGCCTTTCATATGAACAGAAACATCAGCTAAGAAAGGAGAAACAAATTTTTGCCAGTCCTGTTGTGTTAAGAAATCCAAACTAACATTCTGTTTTAAAATTTTTCTTATATTTCCTTGCCGAACACCAATATAATCGACATATTTGATTAATTTCTTTTGCAATTTGTGTTTCTGCGCTTCAGTTAAACTTGAGCGTTCGATATGATGTTCATAAGCTTGAGAAATAATTTTAGCCTTTTTTAAATCTTGACTACATTCATATAACTGCCTTTCAAAGAGGGAAGAAAACTGTATTTTGGAATAAACCGTTCCATCTCGTGTGGTAATTGAAGTTACCGCGTCTTGTTCTAATGCAAGAAGTAATTCATCTAATACTGTTTCGTCAAAAGATTCCCAAAATTTGGGATCTCCTTTCTGCTCTGTGAGCATTTCCTTTGGAAGCAATAAGGAAAAAATTTCTTGGGTGATATGTCCACATTTAAAAAAAGAAGAAAATTGAGTTTTAAAATTAAGTGGATTTTTTGTATTTGTTGTGGTTTTTGAATGCTTAAACAACAATCTAGATTTGTATTTTTGATTATGCTTTATTCTTTTAATAAGATTTTTTCTATTAATTACAGCTGATCGTTCATGCTCTTCTTGCATTTTATATAATGAATAATAGGGCATAGATAGACGATCGCTTGAATGTGTCCTTGTTTTTTGATTGTGCTCTGTTTTATTTAAAGCAGAACTATGATATCTATCAAAATTATAATTTTTAACTCTCATAAAAAAACCAAATTTAAATTTAGATGTAATTTATTAATTTTATAATCTTTTGATTTAATTATAACGGAGGTTTTTTAATAAATATTAAATTTATATTAAAATTTGTGTCTTAAATTTATTAAGAATTGTTTAATTTAAAAAAATAGTTGTTGATGATAATTATTTTTTATTAGTGCTATAAAAATATTTGATTTTTCTTGAAGGGAAAACAGGGGAACATTATACGTACTGTGTAAACAATCAGGTTAGAATGAATGGTATGGTCATAAGGATCTAGTGAGCTATGCGATATGTGATAAGTAATCATGTTTTAGGTGCTTTTGAGGGAATCGATCCTATTCTCAGTTTATATGCTATTGCTGCATTTGTCTTGATTGGTGTGGGATTAGCCGCTTTAATTCTCTTCACACGAGCTAAACTTGTCAGCTCAGAGATATGCACCATCAAAATTAACGAAGATGTTGCTTTGACTTTCCAAACACCAGCTGGAGGAACTCTTCTTACAACTTTGACATCACATGGAATTCCCATCCCTTCTCCTTGCGGTGGAAAAGCCACCTGTAAGCAGTGCAAAGTGAAAGTGATTGAGGGAATAGGCCCACCTTTACAAACAGATATTGATACGTTTAGTAAGAAGCAAATCAAGGAGGGATGGCGTCTCTCGTGTCAATGTAAAGTGAAAGGAAATTTGCATGTTGAGGTGGATGAGCATGCATTAGGAGTCAAAGAATGGATCGGAACAGTCATCAGCAATGACAATGTAGCGACTTTTATTAAAGAATTAGCTGTTGAGATTCCGGAAGGAGAAGAAGTTCCTTATCGTTCAGGAGGATATCTGCAATTTCATGTGCCGCCGTTTAAGACGAACACCAGTGATTGGAAAGCCGCGATGGATCCTCAGTATTATCCTGATTGGGAAAAATTTCACTTATTTGATCGCACCCTAGATTTTAGTCATCTGCCGGAAACTCCCAGCGAAGTGATTCGTGCCTATTCCATGGCGTCTTATCCGGCAGAAGGACGCAAATTACTGTTTAATATACGCATTGCGACGCCTCCTTTTGTAAATGGAAAAATGCGTGAAGATGTCCCGTGGGGAATTTGCTCTAGTTATACATTTGCGCTCAAACCCGGAGATAAAGTGCGTTTATCGGGTCCTTATGGAGAATCTTTTATGATTCAAGATGAGCGCGAACTCGTGTTTTTAATTGGCGGAGCCGGATCTTCTTTTGGGCGCAGTCATATTTTGCACCTCTTTAATACCGAAAACACCAAGCGCAAAGTCACCTTATGGTATGGCGCACGTTCTTTGCGTGAAAATATTTATCAAAAAGAGTATGAAGAGCTTGAAAAGAGGGCTCCCAACTTTTCTTATCGACTTGTTTTATCAGAGCCTTTACCGGAAGATTTAGCGGCCGGGTGGCCTGCTAAAGATCCTGTGAAAACTAATTTCTTATTTAAGGCTTTTGAAGAGGGACAACTCAAGAAAATGGATTATCCTGAAGAGTGTTTATTTTATGTGTGTGGGCCACCTATGCATAATAAAAGTGTCTTGAAGTTATTAGATGACTATGGAGTCCCTCGTCAAAGTATTATCTTAGATGATTTTGGAAACTAAGCCTATTTATGCGTATTTTAGTCGCTCAAATTAATCCCACCATTGCCGATGTAGCAGGTAACTGCGCACGCATTATTCAAGCCATTCAACGAGGCCGTCAACAAGGCGTGGATCTCGTTTTATTGCCTGAATTAGCGCTCAGTGGCTATCCACCGGAAGATTTTTTGCTGCTTCCTCACTTTATGGCATCCGTCGAAGAGCATTTGCAAAAAATTGCCCAAGCAGCAGAGGGGATTGCGGCGATTGTGGGATTGCCACGTTATAATCCTAATCGATTAGAGAAGTCCCTCTATAACAGCGCCGCCTTGATTCATGACCAAAAAATTGTCGATTTTGCGGATAAAATTTTATTGCCTACTTATGATGTTTTTGATGAAAGACGTTATTTCGAACCAGGTGAACAAGTTAAAATTTGGGATTTCAAAGGACATAAGCTTGGTGTTACAATTTGTGAAGATTTATGGCAGCATAGTGGATTTTTACAATCCACCTATTATCGACGCGATCCTGTTTTAGAAATGAAAGGGGAAAAACCTACATGTGTATTGAATCTTTCAGCCTCTCCTTATAGTTTTGGCAGGTTTCAAACACGTTTTAAAGTGTTTTCGCATGTCGCCCATTCATTGGATTGTCCGGTCATCATCTGTAATCAAGTGGGAGGAAATGATAGCCTCATTTTTGATGGATATAGTTTTTATCTGAATCCACAAGGACTCCAACAATATGCCAAAGGCTTTGTAGAAGAAGATTTATGGATAGATTTAAATCAGAAAAAAGAACCTCTGCATCCCGAAAGTCACGTTTTACAAGATTTATATCAAGCTTTAGTTTTAGGTATTCGCGACTATTTCAAAAAATTAGGTTTTAAAAAAGCTTGTTTAGGATTGTCTGGAGGGATTGATTCAGCAGTAGTGGCTTGTTTAGCAGTAGATGCTTTAGGACCTCAAAATGTGTTGGCGGTTGCGATGCCTTCTCGTTATTCTTCGTCTGAAAGCTCAAGAGATGCGGAGAAACTAGCAAATAAACTTGGTATTCTGTATCGCGAAATGCCCATTGAAAAGCCTTTTGAAAGCTATCTAACCCTCTTACAACCTGCTTTTGAAGGTAAAGAACCCGACATTACAGAAGAAAATCTGCAAGCACGTATTCGTGGCATGTTGTTGATGGCACTTTCTAATAAATTGGGTTATATCGTTCTCAGTACAGGCAACAAAAGTGAAATGGCGATGGGATACTCGACTCTTTACGGAGATATGTGTGGAGGGTTGTCTGTTTTAGGCGATATAACCAAACAACAAGTATATGCGTTAGCGCATTATATTAATCGTCGGGAAGAAGTGATTCCGCACCATACTATCCAACGCCCCCCTTCAGCTGAATTGCGTCCTGATCAAAAAGATAGCGACTCTTTGCCCGATTATGCCATTGTAGATCAAGTGTTACAAGCCTATGTGGAAGAACATGAGGCGCCTGAGCAAATCGCGGAAAAGTTACATTTGGATTTGAAATTAGTCCAAGATTTAATTAAACGTATTCATGCGAACGAATATAAACGGCGTCAAGCGCCTCCTTCTCTGCGTGTATCTGAAAAGGCTTTTTCAGTAGGAAGAAGATTTCCGATTGTCCAACGGTGGATTTAAACAGGAAAATCATATGATACGCTTCATGACTTTCTGTAGTGGGTTTTTGCTTTTGTTTCTCGCTCTATTTCTGGAGGCGCATGAAGGGCATCATGCCGCGGCAGCTTTAGTGGATGTCGATCTAGGCAAAGCCGCACCCACCATCACCAGTTGGATCAATTGGATCGGCCGCTTTCATTTGCTGTTGTTGCATTTCCCCATTGCCTTAATCATTATGACAGTCGTCGCGGAATGGCTGAATATCTGGTATAATCAATCCCTATTTGAACATGCCGCGCGTTTCATGATTGCGGCAGCCGCCATTTTTGCGCCGCTTACTGCTGTGCTAGGATTCGCCTTAGGTTATGGACAGCACTACGAAGGCTTATCGCTCGATTTGTATGAGTGGCATCGTTACATGGGTGTCCTCACCGCTGGTTTAACAGTAGCTGTTGCTCTCTTAAAAGAACGTTATATTCGTCAATTAAGTCCTTCCTTAACTCCTTATTATATCTGCCTTGTTCTCCTCTTCATTTGTATTAATTTAACCGGCACTTTTGGGGGCAGCCTAGCCTTTGGATTTAATATTTGGTAGAGCTAAATCTTTTAATTGATAGTCTGCTGTTTAAGGATTTTTTTAAAGAAAAAAAATAATTTTATTGAATGTATCCGTAAAGTAAAATCATTAATTTAGTATAATGTCTTTTAGAGAGATAATCTCTAGAGGTTAATACTATGAGTAAATTTGAAGGTTTATCCGATGTTCAATGGATGATATTAGAACCACTTCTTCCTGCTTT
>JASBUW010000103.1 GCA_030147755.1 Parachlamydiaceae bacterium | reverse complement strand
TGAGCTGAGCTCTGAAAGAGCGACAGATGGTTTAATGATAATTCCAATGCCACAGTAAACGTTTACAAGTATAAAAGTAGCGTAGACTTCAGTCTACGCCACAAATGCTAAAAAGATTAAGCAAACAGCAAGTACGTACCTGCTCCTTCTGTTGAACGCTTGTCTTTACCAAAGAAGAAATCGATGACCAACATAAATGTAGCTGCAGCCATGATCTGAACACGATACGATTGAAGGTGAGGAACCTTAGTAGAAGCTGCTTGGAAGATAGCTTGCGTGATTCCTAAACTTACCAACCTCGCTCCTAAATTCTCAAACCAACTAATATTTCTATTATGATCCGCTACAAAATGACGAAATATAGGCATAATTAAACCGTCAATCAAAGCAGCTGTAGCCGCTAAAGCAGCTGCTATTTGTCCTACTTTGAGATCATAATTTTTTGAAAATAAAACGGACACCGTAAAAGAATAAAGAGCACTATGAAACATAGCTTTTGGGACCTGAGCAGGGATAGCATTTTTATAATCTTTTATCCCGTTTACAATTGCATCTAACATGTTAATTTTTCCTTTCTTAAATTATTCACATTTATCTCTACTAGCTCTCTAGCTAGCAGTTAAAGTTAAGGATAAAGATAAGCACGGGCGTGAGAAGTGCCGTGTTTATTAAATCCATAAAAAAATAAATCTAAGGACACGATAATTCCAGCAACAGCAATTAGATTTATTCGACTAAAGCCTACTCCCTCATGAAGTTTTGTTGTCGCCTCTATAAGCGTTTGAGCAATCGATAGATTAATAAGAATAGCTGCAGTATGTTGATACCATTCTAGATCTCCGTACTGATCTGCCAAAAAATAACGAAAAATAGGCAATGTTAAAGCATCAACAAGCGCAACAACAGAAGCTCCGATACTTGCCATTTGTGCCATTCTAATATCTTTTACAAACAACATACTCACGCCGAAAGAATAAACAGCACTTTTAAAAATAGCTGTGGGAATTTCCAACGGTAAAGAAGCACCATAAGATTTTATTCCATCTACAATAAACATTTTAATTTCCTTATATATTTTTAGCTAATCTCAAAATAAAACGTAAAAGCGCGCATGCCAGGTGGAATGATCACGCGTTCCGTGGAAATAAATACTCATGGCAACCGTCATGACAGCGCCAGCCACTAAATCTACTTTAGAAGATGTGAAGGTATTAATAATCCCTTGTGTCACAGCTAAATTGACAACGATGGACACAACATGATGATACCAAGCCACATCACCCCTTTGATTTCCAAAAAGATGACGAAAAATCGGCAATGTGAATGCATCTACGACAGCAGATACCATCGCAATCAACCCTATTATCCGTCCGCGATTGAGATCACTCGAAATTAAAGTCGCTGCAGCAAATGAAAAAATGCCGCTCTTAGCCACTGCTTCTGGAATACCCGCCGGTAAAGTCACTCTATACTTTTGAAATTGATCTGCTATAACATCTAACATTTTTCAACCAACTTTTTTATTAAAACATCAATTATATCTAATATTTAATAAAAGTCAACACAAATAATTATTACTATTTTTAAATAAAAATCCCTTTCTCAATGAATTAGAGAAAGGGATAATATAACTACTATTTCATTAATGTTTGATTTCATTTTTGAGTTTTTCATAAGCTTGAAAACGATCAGCAAAAGTTTGAGCAATTTCTTGTACACTTTTGATTAACTGTTCTTGAAATTGCGCTTTAGGACTGACAACTAACGCTTGTTTTTCCCAAGTAATAGCTTGAAAAGCCATATTAGATTCCAAAATAAAACGACTTAGAGTCACAGATTCGAATAAACGACCGCTGCAACATGCCACGTAACCTTTCTCTACAGGATAAACAAGAAATTCCATTTCAAAAGCAGGTAAAGCTGGTTTATCTTCAGGAGCTAAAGTTGTAGGTTTAATATTGGCTTTTTCAAAGATAGCCTCAATTTCTTTTTGAATTTGTGCTTCCGTGATTTCTAATGTTTCTTTTTCCGGTTTAAGAAGGGTAATATAAACGCCGATATTATTTGGAACGTTTAACAAATGATCACTTCCTTCCCATGTACCATTACGCAAGACTAGAATACCCGGATGCAGATAAGTGGCTTTTTGAGGAACAGCAGTGGGTGGTTTAATTGTCGGCAAAGAGACAGTTGAACTAGAAGGTGCAGGCTTTGCGTTTGGTTTTAAGGGCTCTAAAGGAGCTTTATTATGTATAGTATCTTGATCGGGACTAGACATTGGTTTAATTGAAGAGGACATGGTAGGACTAGGCGGTAATTGTCCATAAGCTTGTTGAGAAGAGGCTAATACAAAAAAAAGCGATAAACTGGTCATCATGAGATATTTCATTGGGTTTCTCCTTTTATAAGATTACTTACTTATTAGCTCATGAAGGATTTTATCATCAACGATAGACTTCACAAATCGGGCGTTGAATATGGTTGATATAACCATTCGCCCTTTGCAGGAGCTTTTTCCAACTAGGAGATTTTTCTGTTAATTCATGACTTAGGCTTGTAAAAAAGCATTGGGTATAGAGCCCTCCAAAGCGCGATCCATAAGAAAATTGACCGGCACTACAGCTAGAGATGACAACACACCCTTCAGCAAGCGAAAATAAGCGTTGATAGCCTTCATAACGTTTAGGAAGGCTGCGTAAGTTAATGCGAATTTGTTTGTCTTCAGAACCAAAGAGCCCGTTTTCTCGATAGTTATTACAGCAATCTGTCATGACAAGAGCAAACTGGGGCTTTTTTTTGCGAATCAAGTCTGTTACCCATTGGATATCTAACCCGGGTTTAGAATAATCAAAAAGAATAAAAGGCCATGGAGTGTTTTTTGAAAATGTGCGGTAGCCATGTCCTGTAAAATAAAAAATCACCGAATCTTTCCGGTCAATTGAAAGATTTTCGATATAATCTCTCACTTTTTCTTTGTTAAATTTAGCTCCGCTAAAGATACATTCCTTCAAGATCATTTTGGTATGTTTGGCAATCACTTTTAGTTCTTCTTGCCAGCGTTGTAAATCTGAATATGTGACAGAACGAATATCATGAACGGTATCAGCCACTAAAATGGCGTGCAGCGTTTTAGCGCTTAAAGTTTGCTGGGTGATCAAGCAATTGAATACAAAAAAGAGAAAAAATAGAAAATAACGCATAAGAAAGGCCCTCAAGACAGGTCAGAGGGCATCATCTTAACTTTAAGAATAATTATGCACAAGTGAATTTTCATAAATTAAGAAAAAACGACAAATGACCTTAACGACAAACGACAATAAGGACTAAATTCATTATTGTCGCTTATCGTTAAGGTCGTTTCTGTCGTTAAGGTCATTTGTCATTTTTGTTTTTATTTAACCGCATCCTTTTTAGATAGCAAAACAAAAGAATCAATAAAATGTTTATATTCGGCAGGATTAAAATCTGTCGTGCGTGCTGTATAAGATAACACATATAAAGCTTTACCCACCATAAAGGCGATTCCTTCGACTTTGAAAGGATCATTTTCTATTGTAAATTCTAGCGCCGGCTGATTTTGATAAATGGTATCTTCTTGTTTGAGCAATTTGTTATCAGGATTCCCTTGCATCAGCTCTGTTAAAGCTCCTTGCAGCATTTGAGGAACATCAGAAGTGTCTATCTCCGGTGGATAAGTACTAATACTAATCATAAACACAGTGCCATTCACTTTTTCAGAGGCATACAGGTCATAACGACGTTTTTTATCGCTATTTGGAATTTCTACTCCTTGTCTAGCATATTGAGGATCAGAAGGCAAAAGCGCTTTAAAATTGCCGGATCTGGCCGTAAATTCTTTCCAATCCGAGGCAATAGGAGCAGACTCTTTCTGATTGACTCCTCCCAATAAAATTTTTTCAGTTTTACTGTCTGTGGTAAAGAAAATCACAGCGACTACAACAAGAGCTAACAAAACAAACATCATCATTTTATACATGCAAATACCTCTTGAAAACACATATTAAAAAATGTGTATAACGCAAATGCAAAATTGTCACAATGGAAAATCTAACGTGAACAAACTGTCGTTTGTTTTTCATACAATAAAGTCAAAGGACGACTATCCGTCAAATCTACAGGTCCTATAAATTGAATAGGCCCTGGACAACAATAAACGTCATCTAAACGCCATCCTTTTCTTCTCTGATTAAAAGCTTGAAAAACAGGCCCTTCTAGATCAACGAGAGTCTTTTGAATGACCGCTTTCTTCTTTGCATGCCGTGTTTCAAAATGAAGCATATCCACAATAGGAACGCCTAATATTTGCCAATTTTCAATAGGCTGATCTAAATGTTTCACACAGCAAATATAGCCGGATGCCTCGTGTTGAATCAGAAGTGCCGCCGCATGCCCTAACGTATAGCAATATTGACAATCAAAGTTGGAGGGTAATCCCGCTCTTCCTTCATACCCACAAAAAAGAGGTTGTGGATTAAATTTTCCATGATAACTCCCCTGCTGTTTACGATGCAGCAACTCTTGTTCCACAAGGGAAATTAAAAGACGTTCCGTTTCAATTTTAGATAATTGGATATTTCCATGCGGATCGCGATCTAATAATAATTGCTTTTGAATCTCTTCAGGTAAATTCGAGAAACAGGCAAAAATCTCTGCGCTTGCTCGTTGACGAATAGCTTGTAGTCGCATCGCATGATTGGTTTCTTGTTCTAATAAACGGCTTAAATGCGGATCTGCAACAAGTAAATGGTTGAGTTCTTCAATCATTTTCTGACACTGGGGAATAAATTCTAAAAGACCTTCCGGAATCAAAATCACGCCATAATGCTTATCTTGTGCGGCTCGCTCACAAATAAGATCTGCGATGTGCTGTGTAATGTCTGCCAAACTTTGTTGACGAGCGGCCACTTCTTCTCCAATCAGAGCCAAATTGACTTGGGTTTGTAACGCACATTCTAAAGTCAAATGCGAAGAAGAACGTCCCATCATTTTGACAAAAAAATAATACTTTTTAGCAGATAGAGCGTCTTTCAATAGATTGCCAATGATTTCAGAGTAAATTTTGGAAGCGGTATCGAATCCAAAAGACATGTCGATATAAGCATTTCTTAGATCTGCATCAATCGTCTTAGGCACACCTACAATACGTGTAGGCAAATTTCTTTGTTGGCAAAATTCTGCTAAGAAAGCTGCATTAGTATTAGAATCATCCCCTCCCACAATCACTAATCCATCTAGCGCATGTTCTTTTAAAGTGTGTTCAACAGCCGCAAATTGTTCGTCTGTTTCAATTTTGGTGCGACTCGATCCAATGAGATCAAAGCCTCCTTGATTGCGATAAGGAGCGACTTTTCTATTTGTTAGCACGACGCTTTTGTTTTTGATTAGTCCACTGGGACCATCTAAAAAACCAATCAGTTGAGAATCAGGATGTAATTTTTGCAATGCATCCAATAAACCCGCAATCACATTATGCCCACCGGGTGCTTGTCCACCGGATAAAATTACGCCTACTTTAAGAGGTTTAACCGAATAAGGAGGTCCCTGTTCAAACATCAAGACAGGCTGTTGACCGGTCAAAGGAAATAATTCTTGAATGGCAGCTTGAGAATTAGCCACATATTGACCTTTTTCAGCTACAGGTTGGATGGCATGTAAATCATTCAAAATAGGAGGTAAAGCAGGTTGATATTGCTGACGATATTGTTGAAGTAAACTTTGTCGTGCCATAAATGAAAACCTTAAAGTGTTTTTTGATACCAATCACATGTCTCTTGGATCGCGATGATTTGTTCATGAGAATCAGAAAAATCATGATCACTGCGCGGAAGCTGAACAAAGCGCGTCCATTCTAATCCTTCTCGTATGTGTTTATAATCTTGCGCATGCCCCATGTCTACCACATGATCCTGTTCGCCTTGAATATGCAAAAGAGGAACTTTTTGCAACTCTTTTAATTCACGTGCGAGATCTAAGCGAAAAAATTGATAAAGAAATTCCAAATTAGGCATAGCCGTAGGAATCACACGCAAGATATCTTGCTTAGCGGACTCTTGCGGATTGGCTTGATAGGCCTCCCACAGTTTACGCCAAGGATCTGTTTTAAAAATAGGCGCCCATAAGGCTAGGCTTTTAATAGTAGGAAATCGACGTGCCGCTAAAATGGCAATAGGTCCACCAAGAGAGCGGCCTAAGAGCCCCAAGCGGGAAGTATCAATGTGAGGACTTTGTTTGAGAAAATCAAGGCAAGTAAGCGTGTCACTAATTTTGCCCTCTAAAGTCATTTCATGAAATTCTCCTTCACTATCGCCTGCACCACGATAATCAAAGCGTAAAACAGCAATCCCACGCTTGGCTAGTTCTTGCCCTAATTTCACGAAGAGGCGAAATTTTCCACATTTATTTCCCCCAAAACCTGGACAAATAACAATAGCTGGAGCAGGAGATGTGTTTGAAGATAAAGGACGGTGGAAAATCGCGAAAATTTTTTGTTGCTGATTTTCTAAAGTGATCGCTTCGCGTATTTCCTCTTTGTGCATGTCCTAGTGCTCCTTAAATGCAAATCACTTTAGCATTCCGGCACATTAACGGCTAGTCCCCCTTGAGAGGTTTCTTTATAAATTGACATCATGTCATGGCCTGTTTGCCTCATGGTCGCAATGACCTGATCCAGAGTCACACGATGCACGCCATCACCATGCACTTGCGCTAAACGAGCCGCATTAATAGCCTTTGCTGCTCCCATTGTATTACGCTCTATACAAGGAATTTGCACGAGTCCGGCAATGGGATCACAAGTGAGCCCTAAATTATGCTCCATTCCTATTTCAGCTGCATTTTCAATTTGCTCGTTAGTGCCCCCTTGTACAGCCGCTAATCCCGCTGCTGCCATCGAACAAGCGACTCCAACTTCTCCCATGCATCCCATTTCTGCGGCTGAAATAGAAGCGCCTTCTTTATACAGAATACCTATCGCTCCTGCCGTTAATAGGAAAGTGACAATTCCCTCTTTTGAAGCATCTTTGACAAATTTTTGATAGTAATGCAACACAGCCGGAATCACTCCTGCTGCCCCATTCGTGGGTGCTGTCACCACACGCCCTCCCGCAGCATTTTCTTCATTCACCGCTAATGCCCACAAACTCACCCAATCTAAAATTTCGGCGGGATCTCGTTGATCAAGTGGTTTTTTATCTTGTTCTTGCAAATAGCGATAAATACCTGCCGCGCGCCGTCTGACTTTTAATCCCCCCGGCAAAATTCCTTCTTGCGCGCATCCTCTTTGTATACAGACTTGCATCACGTCCCATATACGCCATAGTCCTTGCTTGACTTCTTCCTCACTTCGCCACGTTTTTTCGTTTTCCATCATTAACTCTGCAATCGAAAGATGATGTTGACGGCAAAGATCTAACAAAGTCGCCGCATTTTTAAAGGGATAAGGAATTTGATGCGCATTTTGAATAATGGCCCGATCTTGCATCGCGGTTTCATGATCCACAATAAATCCTCCTCCCACAGAATAATAAACTTGCTGTAGAATCTGATGATTGTGTTCATCATAAGCCGTAAAACGCATTCCATTCGGATGATAGGGCAATTGCTTATCATAGTGGAAAATTAAGTCGGTCGCTTCTTGAAAAACAATCGCATGACTCCCGGCAACCACTAATTGCTGCTGCTGACGGATCTGTTGTGTGCGAGGAATCACTTGATTGGGATCCGTCCCCTCCGGGGTAAGGCCTTCTAATCCCAATAAGACAGCTAAATCAGTCGAATGCCCCTTACCGGTCAAAGCCAAAGACCCATAGAGATCCACCACTAAACGGCGTACCTGTGTCAATCGATTAGAAGATTTTAACTGAAGCACAAACTGACGGGAAGCTCGCATCGGTCCAACCGTATGTGAGCTCGAGGGACCTAGTCCAATCGAAAAAAGGTTAAACACGCTAATCGCCATGTTTATTTTCCTTGTGAATGGTTAAATATTTATGAGACATAAATACTAACAACTTTAAGAATTAAAAGAAAAATAAATAAAAAAATTTAAAATATACCATTCTTATACTAAATATTATAACATATAAAAATATAAAAAGCGCACGGGAAAATCGTCCTTTTTCATATAAAAAAAATCCTTTAAGGATTATGAGATAGATAAAAACTGGTTTTACAGAGGAGTGTTCTTATGAAGAAAGGTTCTTGGTTACTTATTGCGAATAGCAGTTCAGCTCGCCTTTTTAAGATACAGACGATCCATGTATTAGAGGAAATAAGAAATTTTGAACATCCTGAAAGTCGTCTACATAATCTAGATCTTGTTTCTGATAAACCGGGTCGCGACTTTGAAAGCAGTGGAATGGGTCGTCATGCACTTGAACCGGCTGTCATGCCTAAACAACTTGAGTTTGAACTCTTTGCCAAGCGTTTAGCCGATTATTTGCAAGAAGCTCATCATAAAAGGGAATTCGAGGATTTATACATTGCTGCTAGTCCTGCTTTTTTAGGACTTTTGCGACAAGAGCTCTCTCCAACCGTTACAAAAAGTATTAAAGGCACCGTGGATAAAGATATTACGCAGTTAAAATCAAGTGAGATTTTGAACCATCTCCCTTTTATTTAAAAACCTGAGACAAGAGCAAATGGACCTCATGGACAAGATGGACCTGATAGACAAAATGGACATAAGGTGATTGTCCATTTTGTCTATCAGGTCCATCTTGTCCATGAGGTCCATTTCTCCTCACTTCTTTACCTCAAACATAAAACATGATTGAAGATTTTTGGAATGAATTAAACGAAGGCGATATTCACGTTAGAGATCATTTGCAATTTGAGTTGAAATCAGAATTTTTCATCAATCCTCATCTTAAGCATAATATCTATAAGCAAGAAGTGTTTATTTTTATTCCAAGCCCCCTGCAAGTGAATTCTCAAACTTATTCCAAAGAACAATTTTATCTAGACCAAACGAATTTATTCCGTTATCGTACGCCTGCCATGACGATGGCTCAGCTATTAGATCCTCATTATGATCCTTCTCCTTTGAATCGATTACAAATACTTTTAAATAAATCTGAAGCCCAATTCTCTTTTTCTCTCGTCGCTGATGAACTCAAATTATTGGGAGCTATTTTTCGCGTCATTTTAAGAGACCGCATTCATGAATTGATCATCAATTTTAAACATTGTGAATTTCAGCAAAATCGACAAATACAATCTATTCATCTTTTATGCTCTGAGGTCACACAAATTTGCGATCGCTTTCGCGCTTTACAACATTTAGCCCATATAAAATTCTCACACCAACGGCTGCAGCGTTACTTTAAATATATGGATGAAGCGCTAAGCAATATGATTGATGAATATTTCTTGATTTTACTTCAGCAAATACATCACCTAAAAAGAAAAAATGATCATCGTTTAGACAAATACATTCGTCAATTTGTGCTAAAAGAGAAAACATATCGTCAACAACATGCCTTAGGACCAAAAGTTTTAAAAAATCATTCTTTATTTAAAGAATCCATTCTCCATCGTCAAGGTCTTCTCAATCGTTTTATTTTAGAATCTCTCATGCTAAAAAGCCAACGTACTTCTTTAGAAGAAAAGCATAGTCATATTTTAGGAGCGATTTCTGCGGGTATTGCCATGTTGGTTTACATGATTCTTTTTGTGTGGAAAATCTCAACTTTTGTGATTAATTCTTTTCCTTTCGTGGCTTTGGCAGTTTTTTTCTATATCTTAAAAGATCGCCTAAAAGAAGGTTTAAAAACCTTGTACTATAAGCAAGCTAGCAATTGGTTTCCTGACTATTCAACAGAAATTAAAAGTCCACAAGAATTTAAAATTGGAAAACTTACAGAAAATTTTGCTTTTATTGAACCTAAACAATTACCTGCAGGATTTTTGCATATACGTAATCACCAATTTCATGAAGAATTACAAGCTTTACAACGCCATGAAAGCATTATTCAATACAAACGTGAAATTATTTTGGATCGCACTTTAGGAATTTTAGAAGGGAGAAGACGAGAACTCACAGCTATTTTTCGACTCAATATTTTTCATTTTATCCAAAAAGCGAGCAATGCCTTTGAAGCTAAACTGGATTTAAATCCTTATTCCAATGAACTTTCAGAAAAACTGCTTCCTAAAGTTTATCACCTCAATATTATTATTCGTAATACTTATCTCCAAGCGAATATGCAGCCTAAAAGTGAAATTAAAACATTTCGTGTTGTCGTGGACAAAGGCGGAATTAAGCGTGTCGAACAGATTAAATCTTTACGGGCAGTGTAGGCATGCGTATTGAGCCTCTTCATCTTTCCCACCAATCTTTGCTACAAGAGCGTTTACGCCGTTTAAATGTCCTTTTTTCTAATTACTCTTTTGCTAATCTTTATCTTTTTCGCGATATCCATCGCTATCAAGTTCTCATTTGGGAAGATGAAATTTTTATTCAAGGATTAACCAGAGATCATCAGTCTTTTATCATGCTTACCCAGCCTCCCCATCCAAATACATGGGATAAACTTAAGCAAGCTTTGACATATGATTCTGTCCTATTTCCCGTTCCGGAAAATTGGCTACCTGCATTCGATAAAATACTCTTACAAGTAAGTTTTAAAGAGGCAGACAGTGATTATTTGTTTCATACAAACAAGCTTGCACACTATCCAGGAAGACACTTAAGTAAAAAACGCAATCTCGTTAAACAGCTCTTGACCCACCATCACGTCCGCAGCATTCCTTTTTCTTCAGAGTACTTAGCAGACGCACAATTGGTTTTAGATCAATGGCAACAAACGCAAGAACTAAAGCTTGGCGAAACCGACTACGCTTCTTGCCTAGAAGGATTGCACCTCTTTCACCAATTAGAGCTCCATGGGCGCTTGACTTATGTGGATGATCAACCTGCAGGTTTAATGATTGGAGAATGGTCAACTCCTGAATGCTATGTGGTGCATTTTGGTAAAGCATTATCTATTAAAGGACTCTATCAATATCTTTATCAAGATTTAGGGCAAGCCCTTTTGAATACCTGTCAATGGATAAATCTAGAGGAAGATTTGGGGTTAATTTCTCTTAAGGATGCTAAGCATTCTTATCTTCCAGATGCTTTGCTTCATAAATGGCGTGTACAAGTGAGTTTTTCGCTCTAATTTCATTCTCTGTGCTCTCTGTGCCTCTGAGGTAATTTATTAAGTTTTACCACAGAGGCACAGAGAGCACAGAGAAGAAAGAATTAACCTAATTAATTGAGATAATAAGCCGCATCGCTTTTCGTTTTATCATCGATTTTTTTCTTCGCATCTTCAGTTTCTTCTTCCGTTTTCTTAATCGCTTTATCTGCTTCTTTATCTGCTTTATCTGTCACACGATCTGCCGCCTCTTCCGTTTTCTTTGTCGCGCGTTCAGTTGCTGTTTCTAATTTTTTCATCGCTTTATCGGTCGCCTCATCTATCTTTTTAGCAGCTTTGTCTGCTCCTTCACTCACCTTTTTACTCACTTTCTCAGCTGCGTCGTGCATTTTTTGATTTGCCCGATCAGTGGAATCTTTTGAACATCCTGTTAAACCAATGAGCCCCATCACTGCCATTGCCATCATTAGCTTTTTCATCTCAACCTCCTATTTAAATCGTTCTAAATTAGCAAGTTACTTACATGAAGATCATGCAAATAATGCCTCAGACGTCTTAAAGGCCAGTTTAAACTTAAGCTGATAAAATTCAATAAATTTTTTGAATAAGCATAAGAAATAGATTCTTATGTATAAGTTTGAGAATGCCCTGTCACTTGTACAGGGCTATAAATGATTAAGCTTTGCCTTGTTCTTCGATTTCTACTTCGGCTTTTGCACCTTTCACAGCTTCAATCGCCATTCTTACTGCTAGGGTAGCAAAAGAAATACCTAGGGTAGCCCCTTTAGTCAAAGGCAATTGCGCAAATTTAGTAAATCCTATTACTCCGCCTCCCAAAACTCCTATAATCAATGCTGTCTGCAAACTCAATTTAATCATCTTTTCTTCATCAGATCCATTTAACTTTCGCTCTAGATACCTTAACAAAGGGGCAGTAATTTCTATCAAAATCAAATTCGCAACAACTAAAGAGGCAACAGCCACATATTTATCTTGAAAATAAGGGAGAGCCGATTCTCTTCCACTTTTCAATACACTAATAGCACGTCCGGCCCACTCGCTCACTTTATTCGAAATGAGATGATAAGTTTCTTTGAATTGTACACTTAAATTTTCAATATTTAATGACATTATTTTTCCTCAATTTTATTTTGTAATTTTTCTATTTTATTTTCTTTCCTACTAAATAAAACAACTCTGACAAAACAAGTGATTAAAACAATTGCTAGACTGACTTCCCGTTTCAAAGGTAATTGAGCTTTTTGAGCAAACTGCCATGTCAATACAAATATTGTTCCCGCACCCAAAGTCAGATGCATTAAATCACTAACCGTCTCGTTTAAATAATTATCTACTATTTTATGCATGATAGTCGTGATTAATTTAGCAATCTCAACAGCAATCAAAGTCACGACAATCAGTGAACTACAGGCCACACGCCTGTCTTGCATATAAACCGGTAAACTTTGAATAGACGTCCATAAACGACCGGCAAATTTTTTTGCTTGATGAGTCATCTCTGTCATTGTCGTTGTTATATCGGCTTGTAGAGATTGAAGTGGAAGATTAATCATAGCATAGTTCTCAATTGTTAGTGTTGGTGTTGAGGTTGTCTCGTTTCATTCAAAAAAGAAATTAACAACCATCTCGTGATCCAACTTGCCATCGCAAGCGCTGACACCACAAGCGGATGAATAGGAAGAGTGATCATTCGCATCAAAGCCAGGTTACCTGCCACAATAATTCCCACTCGCATGGTCAATGAGTATACAGTTTCGACCTTTTGATGCTGAATTAAATTTTTCAAAAATAAAAACTTAACTAATTTTGTGACGCGCTCTGCCAATTCAATAATAAGAAAATTAACGACAAACACAGCGGCACTTGCAAACTGCGGATCTTTTAGATGATGCTCTAAAATCAAATTTAATTGACTCCACACTCGTCCCGACCATTCATTTACTTTTAAAGCAATTAACGTTTTTTGTGTTTGAAATGTTGTATAAATATTTGAAAGTAAAACATTTGACATATTATGATGATCCATTAATAAATTAAATCAGGATTTGTATAATAAACCTTAAGAGCCACATAACTTATAGAAGTGGAAAAGCTAACGGCTGCAATCTGCCATCCTGATAAAGGAATATTCATATACTCACAAAAAGCGCCATTAAAAGCCGTCATCATGCCCCCAATGAGAATTTCAATCGTTAAAGCACGCCAAGTAATCTCGGCAGGATTTAGCCGACGATAATGCTCTTGTTCATTCAATACATTACTCACTAAACGCGCGATGGTAGTGGCAATTTCAAAAAATATAATATTTGCTCCCACTAAACTAGCGACTGCCCACCGTTTATCTTTTTGAATGTGCACAGAAGCCATATTGATTTGTTGAACCAGGTATTTTCCCCACTGTTTAGCCTGCTTAAGGGCAATATCATATCCCGCTTTGATCTGTGTATATGTTGTACCGGATAAATTAATAGTCACTCGAACCTCTAACTAAAATTATTTTTTTAAAAATATTAAAAACAGAATATAGCTTATACAGCTAGCAATGCTCGTTGCTGTAAAAGTTCCTTTTCCAATAGAACCTTCTAATCCTTTCCATAGAGCCATATTCATTCCCACCATTAAGCCAACAAAAACTGTCAAAATACTCAAATGCCTGACTTGTAAAAGTGTTTTTTCCATGACTTCTTCTTCGCCACACTTACGTGTCCATAATTTATTGACCAAGGTCGCTACTCCAAACGCTGTATGTAAAAAACCTATATTTAATATAGCGACTGTCGCTTTACATAAGTGCGGATCTTTTTTAAGATATTCAAAGCCTTGGCGACATTCTCTAACCACACGTGAAGCTAATTGCCCCACTTTTTCGCTTATCAGGGGACAGCTTTCTTGAATGTAATTTTTAATTACTGAAAAGTTAACATTCATAAATTATTCACGCTGTTTTAATCTTAATGAAATACATTGTAAATCAAAGTTTGTTTAAAATCAAGATTAAAATAAAATTCAATAATAAAAACAAAAAAAATCTTACTTTCTTTTCTCCAAAGATTTATAAATTGAAGTATTGATACTCCATTTTTCTCTCTGTGCTCTCTGTGCCTCTGTGGTTATTTTATGGATTAACCACAGAGGCACAGAGAGCACAAAGAGAAATTTTTAAATCTATTTATGTTTATAAAGAGAAAAATGACTAGCGAGAAACTCGTCGCACAAAATGAGCCTTTATATTGGATTCATCGTTGGGGATCCCCTTATTTTGGAATTAATTCTAAGGGCCATGTCTTCATGAAACCTTATGCAAAAGGACCGGAAGGTGATCTTTATGAATTAGTGGAATCTTTGGTACAGCGTGGAATTGAAGCCCCTATTTTAATTCGTTTTGATGATATTGTGAAAGATCGTATTCATCATTTGCACACAGCTTTTGAATCTGCTATTCGTGAATTTGATTATCAAAATACTTATCGTATAGCTTTTCCTATCAAAGTGAATCCTCAGTATCATGTCGTTGACCTGATTCAGCAAACAGGGCATGCCCAACAATTAGGATTAGAAGTGGGAAGCAAGCCCGAACTTTTAGCCGTAATGACGTTTAGTGAAAATTTAGACGCTCTTTTGTTGTGCAATGGCTATAAAGATGCCGAGTATATTGAACTCGCCTTGATGGCGCGTAAATTAGGCAGAAGATCCATTATTATCATTGAGCAATTTTATGAGCTTCAACTTGTTTTAGAGATCGCCCAGCGTTTGAATGTAGAAGCTGAATTGGGATTTCGCATGAAGCTTTCTAATAAAGGAGCAGGGCGCTGGAAGACCTCTAGCGGTGATTTAGCTAAATTCGGACTCAATACACATGAAATCGTTGTTTGTTTCGAACAATTGAAAAAAGCGGGTAAAACGGATTGGTTAAAACTCTTGCATTTTCATATTGGGAGCCAAATTACCTCTATTGATGCCATGAAGAAAGCTTTAAATGAAGCCTCTCGTATGTATACGGAGCTTGCTCAGCTTTGCTCTTCTTTGTGTTTTTTTGATGCGGGCGGAGGATTAGGTGTCGATTATGATGGAACGAAAAGCACTTCAGATTCATCTATGAATTATTCTGTAGAAGAATACGCGCGTGATGTCGTGTCTGCTATCGGAGAAGCGTGCCAAAAGGCTAATCTTCCTCACCCTATTTTAATGACCGAGTCAGGACGCGCTTTAGTTGCGCATCACTCGGTCCTGATTACAGAAATCATTGATGTCGCTCCTTTATTAGATCCAGTTAAAGAATTAGAACCTCCACCCACTCAACATGATGTTCTAGTTTCTCTGTTTGAACTTTACCAAAATGTGACTCCTGCTAGCTGTTTAGAAGCTTTGCATGATGCAGATGAATTAAAAGAATCTATTTTAGAAAATTTTATGTATGGTCATCTGACTCTTCATGAACGCGCATATGGAGAAAAGGTTTATCGCCATCTTATTGCAAAAATTCGTTTATTAGCTCAAGAGCTTGTTTCGATTCCGGAAGAGATCGAAAATTTGAATCAAGCCTTATTTGACACCTATTTCTGCAACTTTTCGGTTTTTCAGTCGCTTCCCGATGCATGGGCTATTGATCAACTTTTTCCCATTATGCCTATTCATCGCTTAGAAACGCCTCCCAGCAGACACGCCATTTTAGCTGATATGAGTTGTGACAGTGATGGTAAAATTGATAATTTTATAGGACGCCGTGAAACAGAACCTTCGCTTCCTCTACAGCCTTTCCAAAATACTCCTTATTATTTAGGCATTTTTTTAGTGGGCGCTTATCAAGAAATTTTAGGGGGACTCCATAATTTATTTGGCGATGCAAATGCCGTTCATGTAGAACTAGACGCAGAAGGGCAATGGGTCTTAAAACATGTGGTAGAGGGCGATACAATCGAAGAAGTCTTGACTTACGCACAATATCAACCACAGCAACTTGTTTCACAATTGCGCCTTTTAATTGAAAAAGCATTAAAAGCAGGTCGTTTAACGCCTGCTGAATCTGCTAAATTACAAAAAAAATTTAAAGAATCATTGGAAAGTTATACTTATTTAACAGTTTAAGGTTATCGCTTATGGAATCTTATCCTACGGGCCAAGGACATGGTGTCGAGGGTCGCTATGCCGGCTTACCGGATGAATTTTGTCATGCCCGTCATTCACAAATTGTGATCCTTCCCGTCCCCTTTGATTTAACAACCACCTATCAACAAGGTGCACAAAATGGACCTGCGGCTCTGATAGAAGCCTCTCGCCATCTCGAATTATATGACATTGAAACTGATTCGGAAGTCTACCAACTCGGCATTCATACCGCTTCACCTGTTTTAGCAGACTCTTGCGATCATCTGCGTGACGAGCTTTATCGACAAGCCAATTACTATATTCAAAAAGGGCAATTTTTGGTCACATTAGGAGGTGAACATTCCATTTCTTTTTCCCCGATTCGTGCTTATGCTAATCTTTATCCTAATCTCAGCATCTTACAAATTGACGCACATGCTGATTTACAAGACACCTATGAGGGTAATCCCTGGAGCCATGCTTGCATCATGGCACGCGTTAGAGAAATTCCTCGACTCTCCTCCATTGTCGCTGTGGGAATTCGCAGTATGAGTGCAGAAGAAGTTCCTTTTGTGGATAAAAACAACACGTTTTTTGCGCATGATTTACATCCAGCTGATGACACGTGGATCGATCAAGTTGTGGAGCGGTTAGGTCCGCATGTTTATATTACTTTTGATTTAGATGCATTTGATTCTTCTTTAATGCCATCGACCGGGACCCCGGAGCCAGGGGGTTTGCAATGGAATCAAACCATGCGTCTTCTAAAACGCGTGGCTCAAAAGAAGCAAATTGTAGGATGTGATGTCGTTGAACTGTGCCCTAATCCTTCGCTGGTGGCTCCCGATTATTTAGCTGCCAAACTTGTGTATAAAATCTTAAGTTATCAATTTCATCAGCAGGCAAAAAACAGGTGAACACATGACCTCTATACGTGCTTTTATGCAACGCCACTTCAAACATTTTAACGCAGCCGTTTGCGTAGATGCAGCTGAAAGTTGGATTTCTCACTTGGATAAAGGAGGCAAAATGCTAATCACCTTAGCAGGAGCCATGAGCACCGCAGAATTGGGCATTTCTCTGGCTGAATTGATCCGTCAAGATAAAGTGCACGCCATTTCGTGCACAGGCGCAAATCTTGAAGAAGATATTTTTAATTTGGTCGCTCATACGCATTATGAACGTGTTCCTCACTATCGTTATTTAACAGCAGAAGATGAAGTGCTTTTACTTAAAAAAGGAATGAATCGCGTCACAGATACGTGCATTCCAGAAGACACCGCTATTCGGCGCATTGAAAAAGAGATCTTACAGCTGTGGCAAGCGGCTGATCAAGCTCAGCAACGTTATTTTCCTTATGAATACATGTACCAATTGCTAGACAGCGGCCTGTTAGAGCGTTATTGTGAAATTGATCCTAAAGATAGCTGGTTGTTAGCTGCAAAAGAAAAAAATTTGCCTATTGTGACTCCCGGATGGGAAGACTCTACATTAGGCAATATTTTCGTGTCACACGTGTTAGCCGGCGATCTAAGCACTTATCAGCTCGTGAAATCCGGTCCTGAACAAATGGCCCAGCTGGTGGAATGGTATCGACAAACATGTGCACAGGCATCCATTGGCTTTTTTCAAATTGGCGGTGGGATAGCAGGAGATTTTCCCATTTGTGTGGTGCCTCTCATTCGGCAAGACTTGCAAGAAAAAGTGCCTTTGTGGGGCTATTTTTGCCAAATCAGTGATAGTACAACGTCTTTCGGTTCGTATAGTGGCGCCGTACCTAACGAAAAGATTACGTGGGGCAAATTGGATGCGAAAACTCCGAGTTTTTTAATTGAATCGGATGCTTCTATTGTCGCCCCTCTTATCTTTGCCTATGTCCTGAATGAATAACTCACCTTACGCAAAATGTTTGGCATGTAGTAAAATTTAAGATGTAATAATTGATTGATAGCGATGCCGCTAAGCCCGATAGGGCGTCTGAATGAAGCCCACAGTGACCGAAGGGAACTGTGGGTATGCTACCCGTTATCTTGGAGCCCTTTAGGGCGAATCAATAACGAGTCACTATTGAGTCGCCCTAAAGGGCTCTATTTTTCTATCTATCTGACCCACAATTCCCGTCGGTCATTGTGGGCTTCATTCAGACGCCCT
>JASBUW010000094.1 GCA_030147755.1 Parachlamydiaceae bacterium | reverse complement strand
TCGTGGACATAAGGCAAAGTTTAACTAATTGATTTCACTGAATTTTATGTCCACGAAGTCCACATCGTCCACCATGTCCACTGATGTCCACAAGTGGGGATTTATGCAACAACGTCCTATCGAATCGATCTAAGAAGTATCTTAAAATTGAGGAGCCATTTTAAGCGCCTCTTCTTTTGCCTTTTTCATAGCTTGCTCTTTTACTTCTGGTGGCCCCATTGTGGGCTCAATAAAAATAGAATGAATATCGGTAAATCCTATGAACTTCAGAATGGTTTCCATATATGTTTTTTGCAAATCTAAGCTCTCAGAACCAGTTCCTGAGCCATAGGCTCCTCCACGAGAATAAATCACAGTGACGGGTTTACCCACCACAAGCCCTTGGTAACCTGTTTCCGGTGAATATTTGAAAGTATAAGAGGGTTGTACTAGTACATCAATATATTGCTTGAGTTTATAAGGAATGCCAAAATTCCACATGGGAAGAGAAAAAAGGTAACAATCTGCTTGCTTAAATTCATGAATGATTTCTTCCACCGCATGCCATGCCTTACGTTGTGCTTCTGTATGCGATTGCTTGTGCATAATCGCATATTTTGAATCAATCACATCGCCATTAAACTCAGGGATATTTTTTTGCCAAAGATCAATCGTCTCTACAGTCATATTTGGATGGCTTTGGCGATAAGCTTCTAAAAAAGTATGCGCCACTTCAATCGAGGTAGAACGTTTCTTGCGTGGTGAAGCTTCAATGTAAAGTAATTGACCCATTTTTTGACTCCTATTGAATTTTTTCTCCTTAGTAGCAGTCTTTTTCTTCTTTGTCAATTTAAAATTTTAGGATGAATCATTTCAGGAAATTGAACACAATAGACAAAAAAAAGCACAAAAACCGAAGTTCTTGTGCTTTCAAAAAATTGAATTTGAAACGATTAACGTTTAGAGAATTGGAAGCGTTTACGCGCACCCGCTCTTCCGTATTTTTTACGCTCTTTCTTACGTGGATCTCTTGTCAAGTAACCATGCGATTTAAAATCGTGACGGAGATTTTCATCATTTTCAACAAGCGCTCTAGCTAATCCTAAACGAATAGCAATGGCTTGCGCTTCTATTCCGCCGCCTTTTACACGAATAATCATGTTATAACGACTATGTCCCCCTAGCTTTTCTAAAGGAGCAAAAATAGCTTTACGTTGAATTTCAAGCGGAAAATATTGTTCTAAAGAGCGACCATTAATATCCACTTGACCATTTCCACTTCTTAATCTTACGGAGGCTACAGCTGTTTTGCGGCGCCCTGTTGTAACAGTTTCTTCTACCATAATCCTCTATTCCGGCTTAAATGTTAACTTGAATGGGCTGTTGCGCCGCTAAATTGTGCTCTGCACCTGCAAATACACGCAATTTCTTGATTTGCTGTCTGGCTAAACGTGTCTTGGGCATCATCCCTTTCACAGCATGTTCAATGATATATTCAGGCTTACGTGCTTTCATCGTGCGATAAGGAATCTCACGTAAACCGCTCATAGAACCTGTGTAATAATGATAAATTTTTTGCGCTTCTTTAGAACCTGTCACTTGAATTTTGTCCGCATTAACCACAATCACCCCATCTCCACAATCTAAATAGGTGGTGTAGGTTGGCTTGTGCTTACCACGTAGAATTTTTGCGATTTCCGACGTTAAGCGTCCTAATGTTTTACCGGAAGCATCCAAAACAAACCAGTTGAGTTTTGTTTTATCTTGGGTTGGAATAAATGTCTTTGCATTTTTGTGCATGTTTCAGAACCTTATGCATAAGTTAACTTTCTTCAAAGAAAAAAGTTGGCGTCATTTTTTTAAATCGGCCTGAGTTTTACTAGAAATAAAGCGTAATCATAACGAGTCAAGGGGTTTTTTGCCAAGCATTTTTTCATAAGACTTCTTTTCACGGTTGCAATTAAAGAATGATGATCTTTAAAATTAGCTTCCCATCAATATCACCCAGTGAAGATTATGCGCCAACTTAAAACTTTTTATGTTCGTACTTATGGCTGTCAAATGAATGAGCTTGACTCTGAAATCATGATCGGCCAACTCGAAAATCGGGGTTTAACGCGTTGTCATGATGAATTAGACGCTGATCTCCTCATTTTTAATACGTGTTCCATCCGCGACCTTGCAGAACGCAAAGTGATGGGTAAATTAGGTCTATTAGGACGCACCCATCAAAGTCAAGCCGTCATTGGCGTGACCGGCTGCATGGCCAATGCGAAAAAAGAGGCCATTTTTCAAAAACTTCCTCATATTGATTTTGTATTGGGCACCAATAATATTCACGAACTCAATCAAGTTCTCGATGAAGTGCTCGCCACCGGCAAACAAATGATTCGCACCGATGATCATTTTACCTACGAACTCGATTACTTAAGCGCTAAACGCGATGATAAAGTCAAAGCTTATGTCTCCATTATTCGTGGCTGCGACAAATTTTGCACATACTGCGTTGTGCCTTATACACGTGGTTCTGAGGTGTCTCGTTCACCGGATAATATCCTTGAAGAATGTCAGCATCTTGTCCATCAAGGTTATAAAGAAATTACTTTATTGGGACAAAATGTCAATAGCTATGGAAAAGATCAGCCTGAATGGAAATGCCTATTTCATGATTTACTCTATAAAATTGATCAAATTCCCGGATTAGAACGCGTGCGCTTTATGACGAGTCATCCTGTCGATATTACACGTGAATTGATGGAAGCGATTCGCGATCTCAAAACATTATGTGAATTTGTTCATTTTCCTCTGCAAGCAGGTGCCAATCGTGTGCTCAAGAAAATGCACCGCATTTACACTGTTGAGCAATATCTGGAAAAAGTACACATGCTCAGAGAAATTGTCCCCAACGTGGCATTAGGAACCGATATTATCGTGGGTTTTCCGACGGAAACCGAAGAGGAATTTCAAGAAACTTATCGCTTATTGAAAGAAATCGAATATTCTGTGGCTTTTCTTTTCGCCTATAGCCCGCGCAAGGGTACGCCTGCGATGCGTTGGCGCGATGATGTCCCGGAAGAAATCAAACAAGATCGCCTGCAACGTCTCATGCAGCTGCAAGATGATATTTACGCTAAACATCGCCAAACTCTTTTGGGACAAACTGTAGAGGTCTTAGTGGAAAAGCGTGGTTATAAAGATAATCGCTTCCTTAAAGGACGTACACGCTGCTGGAAGAATGTGCTGTTTCCAGGAGAAGATCACTTAATTGGAACCTTACAACAGGTGCAGATTCATAGTTACAGCCATCAAACACTTTTGGGAGATCTCATTGTGACTCCTTGCGCGCAAACTGCTTAAATTTTGGGATTTTTATGACACGTGTGCTTTCTCGCGAACTTTCTCAATGGATCGATCAACCTGTCGAATTGCGTGGTTGGTTGAATAATATACGTCCCTTTGGCAAGCTCAATTTTCTCATTCTACGCGATCGCGCCGGATTGGTCCAAGTCGTGATTGAAAACAAAGAGGAATATCGCAAAATTGCACATCTGCAGCCTGGATCCGTACTGAGAATTACGGGGACCGCTTTAAAGTCTTCTCATGCTGAGCTAGGTGTGGAAGTCGTTAATCCTCTGATTACCGTAGAAGTGCCTATTCATGAAGTCTCTCCTGTCGAATATTATAAACCTGAAATTCCTTCCGATTTAGACTTTATTTTAGATCATCGTCCTATTGCTTTGCGTAATCGCCAGCTGCAAGCGGTGTTTAAAATTCAAGCTGAACTCACGCATGCGTATCGTCTTTACATGCATGACCACATGCAAGCGGTTGAATACTTTGCTCCCAACATCTTAGGAGCCTCTTCTGAAGGGGGCGCGGAATTTTTCAATGTCGATTATTTTGGTTATCCTGCTACTTTAGCCCAAAGTAGTCAGCTCTATAAGCAAATTATGGTCGGCGTCAATGAACGCGTTTTTGCGCTCATGCCTTTTTTCCGTGCGGAAAGCTCGCATACGACACGTCATTTGTCAGAAGGCAAGCAATTTGAGTTTGAAATGGGATTTTTTGATGACTGGCGTCAAGTGATGGATGTCCAAGAAGGCTGCTTAAAATTCATGATCGAATACCTGCAGACCCATTGTGCACCTGAAATTAAGACATTGGGTGGTCAACTCATTAAAGCTCCAAAAGATGTGTCTTTTCCACGCATCACCTTTGCAGAAGCCCAAGAGCTTTATTTCAAACGCACAGGCATTGATGAAAGACAAGAGCCTGATTTGAGTCCCGCAGCTGAAAAAGAGCTGTGCCGCTATGCTGCAGAAGAATTTGGTACCGATCTCATTTTCATCACCGATTGGTTAACCACTAAACGCCCTTTTTATGCTTATCCAACAGATGATAATCCTGTTCTCAGCAATACGTTCGATTTGCTGTGTGGCGGAACAGAAATCACCTCGGGTGGACAGCGTCGTCATACATACGACTCCATGGTAGAAGGCATCAAATCAAAAGGAATGGATCCCGCCAATTTTACTGATTACCTCAGCATTTTCAAATACGGAATGCCTCCTCATGGTGGTTTTGGCATGGGCCTAGAGCGTTTAACCATGACCATTCTAGGACTAAAAAATATTCGCGAAGCCTCTTTATTTCCCTCTGATCCCAAGCGCATTGCAGGTAATCGCATCAAAGCCAAACTATTCTTCGGTAGCGAGAACATCCGCAATGAAATTATTCGCTTGATTAAACATCATGACATGGAATTCCAACATGTGACGCATGACGCCACACCTACTTCCGAAGACTCTGCGCGTGTACGCGGTACGCTCATGGAAGAAGGCGTCAAATCCATTATTTTACGTGGTAAAAATAGTAAAAAAAATTATCATGTGAATATTCCTTCTCATCTCAAACTCGATATGAAAGCAGTGGCAGAAGCTGTAGGAGAAAAATGCGAATTTGAAGATCCTGAGATCATCAAACAACGTTTTGGCCTCATCATTGGCAGTGTCCCCCCTTTTGGTTCATTGCTTAACTTGGAAACATTTTTCGATGAAAAAGTGCCTATTTGCGAACGCTCTGCTTTCAATTGTGGCATGCTGACAGAATCGATCATTATGAAATCCAAAGATTTAATTTCATTAGTGCAACCTAAAGTGGGTCGATTCGCCAAAGAATAATTCGTCGTTTTAATCGTTAATTCAAGATTGACTGCCGTTAAGAACGAAAGCAGTAGCAAGATCGCAAGCAGCAAGATAGAAAGGATTTATCGTTATCAAATCTTTTGAATAAAAACTGCTGAATCATAAACTATTAAGAAATGACTCATCTATGAGTTATAAATGAGTTATTTCTACAAATTCACAATAATACCATTTCCAGAAAATAATACCATTTCCAGAAAATAACGTCATATTTGAGCTGCGTGAAAGCTCTCGGGATTCAACGATCGCAAATGGGTCCATATCGCATTGATATTGACCCATTTGCGATCGTTGAATCCCGAGGTTTTGACGCGCTCAAATATGACGTTATTTTCTGGAAATGGTATCACTAAGGATATAGTCAAACTTTATCTGA
>JASBUW010000083.1 GCA_030147755.1 Parachlamydiaceae bacterium | reverse complement strand
GGAGCGGAGTGCACAATTTTTGCAACAAGATCCTCAAGCATTAAAAATTATTAATTGTCATTTAGGGAATGGATGTTCTCTTTGTGCCATTCAAGAGGGCAAAAGTTATGAAACGACAATGGGATTTACGCCCTTAGAAGGCCTGATGATGGGAACGCGTTGTGGATCGATTGATCCCGGTATTTTGCTCTATTTAATGCGTGAACAAGGCCTATCATCAGATGAACTTGATCAAATTTTAAACTTCTCTTCCGGTTTGAAAGGGATTAGTGGTTATTCCGATATGCGTGAGTTGGAAGAAAAACAAAGCGAAGAAAAAGTTAATTTAGCCATTCGCCTATTTGTGCATCGCCTCAAAACATCAATTGGCGCTATAGCAGTCTCTTTAGAAGGTTTTAATGTATTAACTTTTACGGGAGGCATTGGCGAAAATGCTGCGTTTATACGCGAGCAGACATGTGCAGGACTTGCCTGTCTAGATGTTCATTTAGATGCGACAAAAAATCAAAATTGCCAACCCGATCAAGAAATTACCGCTTCTACATCACGTGTACGCATTCTTGTGTTGCATACACGTGAAGAATGGATGATTGCGTGCGCTTGTTACTATTATGAGTAAAATGCTTTGCGTTTTACTCATATATTAACTCAAAACGTTTGTTTTTCAACCGCTTCTAAAAACATATGCAATGCTTGAAAATAGTTTTCTTGGTCATCATACATTGCACCATGGCTGCCATTTTCACAAATTTTAACTCTTGCTTTAGGAATCAGTTTGCCCATTTTCTCGACATCTTGTGGATTCATAGTATCATAACGACCAGCAATTAATAAAGTAGGAACTCGGATATTGGCAAGATCATTCCAGCGATTCCAATCTTTAAAATTGCCTATAACGACAAATTCATTAGGTCCTTGAATGGTTTGATACACTTTGTGATTTAAATGGCGAAAACTACGTAAAAATGGTTCTGGCCATACAGAAAGCCGGCATAAATGACGGGAATAAACCTCTTCAAACATGATTTTTTCGTACTCTGGATTTAAAAAATCTTCTTTGTCTTCATAAAATTTTAAACGATCTTGAATCGATTGAGGGAGTTGAAGTCTAAGTTCGTTTAAATAAATTTCATAAGATTTTACGCTACCTGTAATATTAGAGAGAATCACGCCTTTCAAATGTTGTTGGTATTTGAGCGCATATTCAATAGCTAAAAGTGCTCCCCACGATTGTCCATATAAATAAAAATTTTGGAGTCCTAATGCTTTGCGTACTTGTTCGACTTCTTCGCAAAAGCGTTCTAATGTCCAAAGAGAGGTGTCGTCTGGTTGATCCGAATAATGAGATCCTAATTGATCGTAGTAAATAATTTGAAATTGATCAGAAGGAAAAAAATCTTCTAAGCATTCAAAATATTCATGTGTACAACCAGGTCCACCATGCAATGTCAAAATTTTAATGGGCCCATGTCCTACTCTTTTGGTCCACACATGGTAACCATTATCCAACTGAATCATTTGAATACCACCTGTTTTTACCTGTTTTTCAGGCAGCTTGTGTTCCTTTTCAATCTCGAGGCTTTGTCCTTGCATACATAGCAATAAACCCCATGTACTTAAGACGAAAGTGAGTTTTCTCCATAATAACATAAATGACTCCTTTGAAATTATAAAATGAGTTGATTTGGTACTTTAGCAGAAATACTTCCAGAATGCATATAAAAGGGGAATTGACAAATTTCTTGCCAGCTGCATGCGTTCCATAATACTTCTTCACCGGGCATAAACATGGCCATCGCTTGAGCATAACCTTCTTGTTCCGCTGTAGCTAATGCTGTGAGCATCAAAGCTGTTTCCAATCCTTGCGTTTGATAGTTAGGATGTGTAATAAAATTCCAAATGCCTGCCATTTGATTCATCGATACCGTGATACCACCTACTGGTATTTGACCATCGTATGCGATATAGTGTATTTCTTGGGTATCTTGTAGGGGTTGATTCATCACATGATATAACTGATCAATGAGTTCTGCGGTCAAACCGTATAGAGAAAAAATATACTGGCAAAACATTTTTAAATCTTGCGTATTTTCCATTTTGCGAATGGTCAAGTTGTCCGGTAAAGCTGAAGCAAGCTTTTGATGAGTAGAGGTTGTGGCCGCTTTGAGATAACCACTAAATTGCAAGCCTCTTTGAATGAGTATTGAATTTAAAGTGTGTGACTGTTTAGCAGAAGCTGGGGGATCCCACCACAAGAAAGGCATTTCTTGCTTTTCAAATAGATCAATCACATGATGAGTCTCTTTTTCATTTAAACTTTGATGACGCCACACCGCATTAGCAAAGGGTACTTTTGCGCCTGATAAACAGACGGTGTATTCCGGTTTCTTCTGGAAATAGGAATGGGAAAAAGGTTTGTTTTTCGCTTTTGAAGCAAAAAATTCTTGGCATCCTCTAACAATGTCTTGTGTAGATGCAGATAAAGATTCTTTATACATGACAAACTCCTCTTTTTGAGATGTAATCAGTATAAAATAAAGAGGAAAAGAAAGAATACGGGAGTTACTACGGTAGCAAGCCTCTAGTACGTAATTCATAGCCTTTTTTGAGAAGTTCTGCTTTATCAGAACAATCCAATTTGTTTTTGATGTTGGTTAAATAAAATTCAACCGTGCGCACAGACAAACCTAATTTATAAGCCACATCTTGCATTCTGAAATCGTCCAGATAAGCGCTTAAACATTCTTTTTCTCGCTTAGAAAGCTGAATCGACGATTTAGCACGAATTTCTTTTAAAAAAAGTGATTTTTCTAGTGGACGCTCGAATGGAGAGTCGTAAGCTTGAAAAATTTCTCCTTTTAGCGGTAGTAAAGGAATGGGATCTTCATCCGTTTTTTTCATGAGTGCAGCGAGTTCCGTCTTAAAATGCCTGCAAAATTCTTTTAGTAAGGGAAGATCATTCAAATAAGTGGCATAAATATTCTCTTGTTCGGGAGGAGCACTAAATCCAAAAAATTCACAATTTTCTCCCTGGCGTTCGATGATGCAGAAGCCATGTGCCATCAAAAATTGATCTTCTGCCACTTTTAACACTTGTTGGCAATAAGGTTCTTGTACATAAGAAGCCCATAAGATGGCTCCATTTTGATAACAACGGGGATGAAGCAGAAAAGGATCATGCAAATAAAGTTGATTTTCCGTAAAAAAATCGGCCCAATCCATACGACTGACGATAGGACGCCAATAGCCTTCAGGTGTCACGGAGTGATAAGTAAAATAATTAATGCCAAAGCATCTTTGCAAAGGTTCGCAAATTTGCTGAATTTTTTTATGATAGCTTTTAATATAGCGATCGACATAATTTTCCACTGATTTCGACATTAATGCCTCTCTATTAAATCAATAGGATATGATAATCAATAAGTTAAATTAAATGCTCTTCATTTTTTGAGAGCGAGTTGAATGAGTTCTTGATTGACTTGAGCGGCGTCACGCAGAAAAATGATTTCTTGTTTTCTTAAATTTAATTTTTGTAAAACAATTTTTCTGCTGGATTGATTACGTTTAGATTCTAGCTCGTATCGATCACGGTGACGAGCACGTATATAGACTTGATGAAACATGTCAAGGATATATTGATAAGCAATTTCAGTTTCAAGATCGCTTTCTAAAACGAGAATTTCTGTTGTTTGTAGATCACTGGAAAAATGAGCTCCTTGCTCGATGTCTATTGCTAATTCTTCTAAAGCTTCCAGAAGCCTTGAGAAAATAATTTCACATGTTTTTAGGCTGTCTTGCAATTGATGCATAAGCTCTATAATTCGCTCTTGTGAAAGATGAGCAAAGGAGTGTTGAGCAATCAATTGGTCGATGTAGGGAACCAATCCTTTTTGAGACTGCTTAAGAAATTGTTCAGCGGTTTCTTGAAGGGTTAAATTTGAAATCCCTTTAAAACCAATTCCCCCTTCTGTCGCATTAATGACTTTTATTTCAGGATGATTGTGCGCAAATTCAGAGATCCATTCTGATTCGAATACCCATTGCCAAAGGGTGCGTACGGGTTTTCCTTCCATATCTTCTCGCATGATGGATTTGAAGTCTTCGCGTTCAGTTTGCGGCAAATCAGCTTCTGTCAATTGAAGATTTTCCATGACGCTATCAGCATAGTAACGTTCATTAGTAAAAGCCAGATCAACACCTACCAAAATAATAGGATGGCAACCCAATGCTTTGGCAATTTGTAGAGAAAGATTCACAACATTATGTCCTTCGTCTAAGCTTTCTCCTTCGATGCCTAATTGCTCCTCAAACCACTTGGCAATCTGATGGCCACCTGCACCACTTAAGTATAAACGTGGACCTTTGATGGCTTCTAAGGCTTCATGATAGACGCGTTGACGATAGAAAAAAGGAAATGCATGAGATTGTGTAACGGCGACCCTGGCATATTGAGATTGATTGGGATCTAACGCCACACCAAAGTGTGGAACAATTTCCTTGTGCAAAAGTGCATTGAGAGCGGAACCACCGGCAAAAAGCAACGCCTGATCTTTTAAAGCAGGCAATTGGTCAATGTTCTTACTTAAAGAAGGACCCGCTCCGCAAATAATCGCCGGAACTTGGGGAAATTGGCCAAATAAAGCATTTCCTTCATAAGAAAAAGGAAGTTGAAGGAGATTGGTATAAAAATTACGGTAAAAAGGTAAGCTAAAGGTCAAATATTCTTTCACAAAAGCTTGTTTACGCTTCATATCAAATAATAAGAACGCTGCAAGTTCTGCGCATTCAGCCGGTCTCGTTTCTGCATAAAATTTGAGAGAACTGACAATAAAAGGGCTTTCAAAGTAAGTCCATGAGAGTTCATTAAAAAGAGGAAGGTCTTCTTGTCTATTGCGGAAATACACAAGACGTACTTGAGGATCTTTTAATAAGTGATAACCTAATTCTGTTTCGCATAGACGGTAGATAACATCTAACTGATCTTCCAAAAAAATAAGAGTGTGTTGCGGATGCTTCTTAAGCCAGCTTTTGACTGCTTCATAATAATAACCAAGCCCTACACCATACACAAAAATTACAGTGGCGACGTGTAAATCTAATGTTTTGAACCATTCTTCTGCTTCTTGGTGAGCTGATGAAGAAGAATGGTAATAATAAGATTGGCCATCCCTTACACACTTTAAATTGAGCTCTTTTGCTTGCGTAGAACAAAAATCTAGATGTAGCAACTGGTTTTTGAGAAGTTGGTACATTAACAAATTATCTGCTTTTTCTAGCCATTTTAAACTTTTTTTTAAATAGGAAGGAGATGTTGTCATAAAGGAATCCAATTTTTATCTTCCCCTAATGGCTTAAAAAGCTTACGCCGTTCTTTTTTATCTTTTGACTCTTTATGTTTTGTTTTAGCTTTACGAGGTTTAGGAGCAGGGCCTTCACTTTCGATTGCTTTCTTTAAAGCTTTTTGCGTGTGAGCGGCATGCTCTTTGACTTGCTGGGCGCGTTCAAATAAGCGTTGATCCCTGGGGGAAAGATTAGAAGATTCTAAAGCTTCTTTCTTTAATTGTTGAATGTCTATATTGGCTTTTTGAAATAGGTCTCTTGTCTGATCATGTACCTCCTTCAGCTGCTTTTCTAATTGTTCGATCTCTTCTAGGAGTTCGGGCGACAGCTTATGCGCGATGGGGGTATCAGAATTTTCAAGAAGATCGATTAATTCTCCGGCTTCGGAGGTGAAACGTGCAAGTAATTCTTTAGGATCCATAAAAACACTCAGGATAAATTAATGATAGATTGTATTCATCTTTCTATTCCTATCTTCATTTTAACAGGTCTCGCTATACTCAATCAAAAAAAATAAAAAAATATTTTATTTTAAAATAAAATTTATTGTAAGCTATTTATTACAAATCATTTAAGTTTAAGTAAGTCTTCGTAACTAGGTAAGCCTTCTTGAAAGCAAAAATTTTTTTGAATGGGGTGATAATACCCTAAAAGGATGGTATTTTGATTTACAACGGCTAAGAAGAAAGCGCGCACAAATTGGTTATAACCTATCACCTGACGTAGAACTTTAGGTGTTAGAGGAACAGCTTTGCATTCGACTAATAATAAAGGATATAGAGCATGATGGGGATGAATATCTTTGCCAAAAACAATGAGATCGGCGCGACGTTTAGGTAAAGGGGAAGAAAGAGGGGTGACATGAGGGAGTTGACAGAGATTTTTTTCCAGTGCGATATAGCCTAAGGGATAATGGAGGCGTTGAGTCATATCGTAGAGCAAAGCTTGACGTACTTTTTCTTCGGGCAGAGCTTTGACCCATGTTTGACGGACTAAACAAAAAATGGAATCGGACATTTGTTTTTCTCTGAAAAAGGACAAAGGACCTTAACGACACCAACGACCTTAACGACAAACGACAAAAAGCACTTAAGTCATGATGTCGTTTGTCGTTAAGGTCGTTGGTGTCGTTAAGGTCCTTTGTCCTTTTTATTTCAGCGGTAAAAGTTAGCTAGAATCTCACTCATAACGCTTAACATGCAGGTTCAATAATGCCATAATGGCCATCTTTACGGCGATAAATCACTTTTAATTTTTGATCTACTTCATTTTTGAAGATCAAAAAAGCATCGCCTGAGAGTTCCATCTTCATGATCGCTTCATCATAAGTCAAGATTTTTAGAGGAAGCGTTTCTTGATGGACGACTGAAAGTGGTTCTGAAGATGTTTTAGGAGCGTTATCTAATACTTCTTCTTCTTCTTCTTCGTTATCAAAATCGAGCTCGTCCTCTTCAGGACGCTGAATCACATTAACAACCATATCTATGACGGCATGGCCTTTAGCATGATGATCTTGAAGTTTAGATTTATAACGGCGAATTTGAGCCTCTAATTTACTCACAGCTTTATCAATAGAAGCATACATGTCTTGGCTGGAAGCTTGGCTGGTAATTTTTGAGTTACCCGCTTTTAGAATAATCTCTACGCGGTGATCCAGCTTTTGAATATCCATGATGACATTGACATCGATAATGCGATTCATGAATCGCTCAATCTTAGAAATTTTTTCTAGGGCATAATCTTTCATCGAATCTGTCACTTGTACGTGACGTCCTGTAACTTTGATGTCATATCCCGCATCTACAAATTCTAAGGCTTTAGCTTTGCGATTCATAAGTACCTCAATAAGTTAACTTTTGATATTATAGAGAACCAGATTTGGTTAAGATACCACAACAGAGAAGAATAAATAAAGGACCAATTCCCTCTTCCATTGCAACTTTCATTATAGCATTGATAGGAACTCTCCTGCAAATAAAAAGAAATTATACCCAGTAAAGAAAAATTTTAAAGCGAAAGAGAAAGCTATTTGAGGAGAGCAAGTGGATTTTTTTTTCGTTGACGGCGTAACTCTAAATTGCCTAATTGCCCACAGGCGGCCATAATTTTTCGCCCTTTTGTTTGACGTAATAAGGTGTAATAACCTTGCTGGCGTAGGCTTGCTGTGAAAGCCTCTAAAGTGGATTGTTCAGGCGCTTGATAACGATCACGACTTTGAGGATTATAAGGAATCAAATTCACTTTGACATTTAATCCACGTAGATAAGCGGCTAATAGGTCAGCATGTGCTAGTGTATCGTTTTGTCCCTTCATTAAGACATAAGCCACTAAAATTTGTTTGCCTGTTTTTGTATTATAAGCATGCATCGCATCATAAAGGGCTTGTAGGGGATAAAGCCGATTGATCGGCATTAAACGATTGCGTAATTCATCTGTCGGCGCGTTCAAAGAAATGGCTAAATGAGGGATAGGCTGTTTTTCTTCCATTAAACGATAAATGCTCTCCACACGCCCACTTGTGGAGAGGGTAATGTGGTGAATTCCCAGCCCAAATCCATGAGGATCGGTCAAAACACGTATCGCTTGCATCACTTGTTCATAATTGTCTAGAGGCTCACCCATTCCCATAAAAACAAGATTGCGCACTTCAAAACCCAAATGAAAGCGAGCGACAAAGAGTTGATTGACAATTTCTCTTGTTGTTAAATGACGGAGAAGTCCCATACGCCCCGTTTCGCAAAAAGAACATCCCATGCGACAACCGATTTGTGAGGAAACACATAGTGTTCCTCCTGCTTGCATGGGAATTAAAACGGATTCGATTTCCAATTGATCTTCTGTACGCAAAAGAAATTTACCTGTAGCGCCTTCCTGTTGATGAGTCGCTAAAGGAAGAACAGAAAAATCAGTCAGTTGTTGAATCTGCTGAAAAAGAACTTGAGCATTCGCAAACGCAGGGTGTTCTCCCGTGATTTTTCCTGTTCGGTACCATTCTTGATAAATGAGTTGAGCATGTTGATAACCTTTGCCCAAGCGTGAACGTATTTGAGAGGCAAATTCTTGAGAAGAATGTGAAAAAATAGAGATTTTGCTCATAAGAATAAAACTTGCACCGAAGAGGGCTCGAACCTCTAACCACCCGGTTCGAAGCCGGGTACTCTATCCATTGAGCTATCGGTGCTTAAGGCGTGCATTTTAATAACTAGGACATTAATATATAAGGCTGAGTATTAGAAGTCAAAAAATATCCTGTTGGAGCTCATGATAAAATTCCAATTGTTTGATATTCAATCTTTGTCAATTTGGAAATATAATGTCTCACTCTTTTCAACAAACAGAAGGCGTCATTCTACGTGCTATTCCTTTTAGGGATTACGATCAAATCATCACATTATTTACGCAAGATATAGGTGTCCTCAAGGTATTGTTTAAAGGTAGTCGTAGCAAACGTCGAGGTGTTCAAGGGATTTGTTTGCCTTTAACGCGTGTAGAGGTGATTTATCGTGAAAAAAACAGTGAAATTTTTGCTTGTCAAGAAATGGTTTTACTAGATTCTTATGCTAACTTAAGAAAAGAGCTAACTTTTCTAAATGTGGCGTGTGATTTATTACAAGTCCTAGCTGCTTCACAACTAGTTGGTAAGCCAGCTCCGTTGTTGTATGCGCTGTTGCTTTTTTATTTAGAAAAAATCTCTAATATAAGCGATCCTTGGATTTTAGCCATGAGTTTTCGTCTCAAATTGCTTAAACACGAAGGATTAATGACTTATCCTTTTTTCTGTAGTGTCTGTCGACATGATTTGTGGAGTGAAGGTTATCAAGATGAAGGGGAATGGTGGTGTAAAGAACATCAACACATGGGAAGTACCTACTGGCATACACATGAGCTGCAGTTGCTTTATCAATTGGCTATGTGTCAAAACTACCAAGAGCTTTCTGTTTGTCAGCTATCGGACTTTTTACAAGATAAAATGAAAACTTTTTTTGAAACGTGTTTTAAAGTGGCGCATGGCTGAAGTCTTTGTTTTTTTCTTATTTTTCCTCTGTGTTTCTCCTCTGTGCTCTCTGTGTACTCTGTGGTTATTTTTATTAATTTACCACAGAGTACACAGAGAGCACAGAGGAGAAACACAGAGGAAAAATAACAAGTTATGCACAAATCATAAAACTGATTGCTTGTATACTAACAAAACTGCTATGCTGTTTTTTTCAAAATAAGCGAAAGTGGCGGAATGGTATACGCGCTACTTTGAGGTGGTAGTGAGGGTTTCCTCGTAGGGGTTCAAGTCCCCTCTTTCGCATCTCTTTTTTCCAAATGTTGCCTAGGACATGTCTTAAAGGTCCTTGTATGGATTGTCGAGCCTATTGTACTGCTTCAGCCTATCATATTAGAACACTCTATGAGCAATTTAAGCACGTTGGTGCGAATGTAACGCTATATCGCGATGTCATTCATTTTGCTGTTCCAGGTGAGGTAATAGGGGATATTTTTTATTTTCCTTATGGAGCAACAGTGTTTTGGGGTTTGAGTTTAGAACAATGCCAATCTTATTTAGATCAGATCAAAGATTTTGAAGAACAAGCAGTGGATGAAATTGAAACGGATGAATTTACCTTTATTTTTGGAGAAGTGCCCAAAATTGTTGAAGATGAAATCATTTTACCTAATACCGATGTATTAAGTCGCTTGGCTATTTCACATGGCATCGCTCAATCAGTCAAATTAGGGCAATTTGAAAGTGCTATTCGTAAAAGCTTCAACCATACAAAACATATTCCTGAAGACCTTGCCAAACATGGCCGTATTGCTTTGTCGCGACGGGAAATTCGTCGTAAAATGGGAGAGCTTTTTCTTGAGCGTAGTTCGATTAATTTGCATGCGGATGTGCTAGATACACCCGAATTTTTTTGGGAATACTCAGAATTAGAGCCTTTGTATGCCATGACAGCCAAGTATTTAGATTTAGAAACGCGTGTCGAGGTTCTTAATCAACGGCTAGATGTCATGCATGAGTTATTTGAAATGTTGGGAAATGAAATCAATCACCAACATTCGAGTCGGTTAGAGTGGACAATTATTTGGCTGATTATTGTAGAAGTTTGTTTAACTCTTCTGCGCGATGTTTTTCGCGTTATCTAAGGCGTGTTCTCAAATTTTGTATAGGTTTACTGTATAGACTGTTTGCCATTTGTGCGGTAGCATTATCACTGCATTAGCCCAGGTCGAGCGTGCTTAACGCTCGTCCTGGGGAGAGGATGAGAAGCTCATTGAGAAGTCAATTGACAGGAATGAGTTGGGCAGGATTGCCTTTTGTAACAGTAATAATTTTTGTAATAGTCTCAGTAGGTTGTGATAGTGGTTGTTCCTTAGGGAGAACCCAAATCCAAGCGAGGAACGTAGCAGGTTCTTGTTTGAGTTCACCACTATAAGCACACTGACGTTGTGCCAACTTAACATTTGCTTCAGAGATAGCTAATTGAACAAGCGCGCTTGAACGATTGGCAAATTTTGAGAGTTCTATCTTTCTTGCCTTAAGCTTCTTTTCCAGTTCATCTTGGTAATCTGCGTTTCTTTGATTTTGATAATGTTGTAAGACAGGTCGTAGACCTTCGGGATCAACATCGAAAAACCGTTGTGCAGGAGGTGTTGGTACAGCATAACAATCAGAATCAAGTTCCGCTGGTTGGAAAGCTTGTACGGCAAGTGCAATACGTGTTGCTTGTATATGATCTTCTGCTTTCTCTCTAACTCCCTCTTCTCTTATAGTAAAGATGGCTTTTGTGGCGCCATCTGCCTCTGCTCTAGCTGGAAGTGGAGCACCTTTTTTACCGCTCACAATTAAAAAACTTATATCGTTGGATTTCATTGTAACGTGGCGCCAATTAGGATCGCTAAAAACCGATAAATAGTCCCAGTTACGTCTTACTCTGTTAATAAGAGCTTCGCAACTTGGATTCTTTTGTAAGTAGTCCTCTTTAGCATCTTTATCGAATTGAGCTTTTCCCTTTGCTAGATGTTGTTTAATAGCGCCTAAAAAGATAGTTTCTAACTCTTTTTGGGTGGCTGAGGATACTTGCTTTGTATCAACTTCCATTGCGGCACGGGCTTCTGCATCATATTCTTTTAATAAATTAATAAACCGAATTTTTTCAGTTACCCAATCTTCAATCTTAGTAGGATTCATTTCGCCATGTTGTTTTCTGATTGCTTGTATTTCAGATCTAATGAGTCGTAGTTGCTTTTTGATCAGTTTCCAACTTTCCACGCGTTTGATAACAAGATGATGGTCTAAGGATTCAGCCTTTTCTCCTGTGCGTTCACAGGCTTCACGCAACTTTTGTACCATTAAGTGATATATTTTTTGATCTTCTTCACTTAAATTTTTAACTTTAGCAGCTATTGGATCAGATATCCCTGTCCAGAAACCCACAGCGAGTTTACCTATGTGTAAGAAAGAACTTGTCATAATTAATAAAACTCCTCTACCTGAAAGGCTACATGGTATAAAGTACCCTTATTATTGTCAATAATACAATAAAAAAAATGTGCGATTTTAAAGAATAAAGCGAACCTTCACTTTTTTAAAAATTTATTTCTCTAAAATTCGCTAACTAGGGTAAATTCCTATCTTTTATATTTTGTTGAACTGCTCTTTTGAAAAGAAGAATGAGTTTCTGAAGTGAGAGAATGAAAGCTTCGTGGTTAATCAGCGCCTATGTAAGAAGAGTAAAAACTTAGAAATCAGAACTTTCATTGCATGCAACTTCATCTTTCGCATCATCCTTTCAAGCAGTCATCTAGCATTCTAAATAGAACTGCTTTAAAACTCAAGTGATACCAAATTTTTGTTCCGGTTTAAAAATTTTGAAACGTATTCCATAGCTTCCCACCATATAAATTCCCCCAAACGTGAGAATTTGAAAGCAGAATAATTTTAATTGCTCACCAAATGTGGCTGTCAATAAATGTGGAGCAAAAAAAGGAAGTTGTTGCCATAGCTCTCTCATTTGATAAGTGCCTATCAAAGCCACTAATGTGATAAAGATAATTTTAGACCCTTCTTTTACCGTTGAAAGAGCCACTAGAGAGGTGTTTTGCTTCGTTAAATACCAAGTTAATAGCAATAGGTTGACCCAAGCGCTTAAACTAGTCGCAAGCGCAACGCTTACGGCCCCCCAACCTAAGCCAACGATAAACAACGTATTCAGTAAGCCATTGAGAGTCATTGTTACACACGAGGCCATAGCGGGCAAATAATAATTATTTTGTGCATAGCTAGCTGGTGCTAAAACCAAAACAAGAGCGGAAGGAATAAGACCTGCCGTATATGCCCACAAGCAATGGGTGGTGCCTATGATAGAGTGAGAGCCAAAGTTTCCTCGGCTATAAAGTAAGCTCACACATGTATCTCCCATCACAAATAAAAGAGCGGTAATAGGTAAAATGAATAGCCATGTACGATAAAGGGCATAGTGTAAGAAATGTTGATATTCTTCTGTGCGCTGCGCTTTTAAAGCACGAGAGAGAGGAGGAAGCACTGCGCCTGCTATGGCAACTCCAAATAACGCTAAAGGCAATTGTTGGATGCGTATTGCATACCATAAAAAAGCAGGGCCTTCTGCTTCGGCAAAAAGAGCAAATAGACTATCCACCGCATTGTTAATTTGAGAAGCCGCTACACCTAAAATTCCTAAAGATAGGGGTTTGATCAAACGTTTTAAATCAGATAGGTAAGAGGCATCACCTTTTTGAATAGTTGACAATTGATACTTTAAAATTGTGCGTGTTTTAGGGAAGGTGAGAAACCATTGGCAAAAACAAGCTAAAATGACTCCGTAGGCTAGCCAAGGCATCGCTTGTTCTACCGCTAAATGCTGTAAGTTTAAGGCGACGATAATCCAAATGACATTGAAGGCAACGGGCGCTACACTAGGGGTAAAATACACCTTTTCGCATTGCAGCAAAGAGGCATTGAGACCATATAAACAAATAAATAGCAAGCTCGGGAGCATTAAGAGTGTAAGGTAAAGGGTTTCGTGATGCGTAGATGGAGAAGGATGCCAAGACAAATAGGCGGCCAGCCCACTTCCCGTGATGCCAATCAAAACACATAATAGTAGGGTTAAAGTCCTGACTAGATCACGAAAGAAACAAAAAGCACGCGAAGCGTTTTCTTGGCGTAGAGATTCAAATTCGGGAATAAAAGCCGATTGCAAAGCCCCTTCGCCCAGTAAGCGTCTAAGTAAATGCGCAAAGCGAAAAGCGACCATAAAAGCGGCGACGGAAGGATGTGTTCCAAATGCATACGCCATCGACATGTCGCGTAACATGCCTGAAATGCGACTCAGCAAAGTGCCTGAGAAAAAGCGATGCGCAGAACGACGAATAGTGTGGATGGTATCTTTCATGAAAGGAAAAGGTTAAGACTTTCAAGGGAATATAGTCCTTCTTTAAAGTCTTGTCAATAACCAATTACCTTGTTAGAATCATCATATTCTGAAAAAGCTTTTTTAGATTTACGCGCAAATGTTTGGAGTGCGAAAGTCCTCTTTCGCTTTTATATGAGACGTCTTTAATGAAAGCGAAAGAGGATTTTCGCACTCCTGAGTAACCAAACATTGTTATTAGCCTGCTCTTTTAAAGTATTTTTTTAGTAATTGCTCAGAGCGTGCTTAAAAAGACTGGTTTTATCTGTGCGGTAGCACTATCACTGCATTAGCCCAGACCGAGCGCGTTTAGCGCTCGTTCTGGGTAAATAATGCCATTTGATTA
>JASBUW010000003.1 GCA_030147755.1 Parachlamydiaceae bacterium | reverse complement strand
TATATAGCGACAATTATCTTTGCCGGTTGACGACAATTATCTTTGCCGAAAAAAGCCTGACAATTTCAAAGTACTTTTTGACAAAAAAGGAGTACATGAAATGCCAGGCAAAAAGATTAATAACTATCAGATTAAGTTATATATGGAAAATAGGCAAAGAGGAAATAATCAAAAAATATCAGCTGCAAAAGCTGGATTTAGCGAGCGCAGTGCTCGTAACATAGAAACAAGAGCTTCACAAGCAAAGAAAACGCATCACTATTGGAGAACAAGATCGGATCCTTTAAAAGGAGTATGGGAAGAAGAAATTGTAAAACTTCTAGAAAAGAACCCTAAGCTAGAGGCTAAAACGCTACTAGAATATCTACAAGAGCAATATGAAGGGCAATATTCGGATAAGATTTTGCGTACTCTACAAAGAAGAGTGCAAAAATGGAAAGCCCTTCATGGACCAGAAAAAGAAGTTATTTTTCGCCAAGATATACCTCCTGGATTTCAAGGGATATCAGATTTTACTAATGCCAATGAACTTGCAGTAACGATTAACAAAGAGCCCTTAGCTCATTTAATCTATCATTTTCGTTTAAGTTATAGTGGAATGGAATATGCACAAGTTGTACTTGGAGGAGAAAGCTTTTCTGCTTTATCAGAAGGAGTACAAAAAGCGCTTTGGGTTATAGGAGGAGTGCCACAAACACACAGAACTGATAGTTTATCAGCAGCCTATAAAAATTTAGGAGATAAAGCAAAAAAAGATTTCACAAAAGATTATTTAACTCTTTGTGAACATTATGGAATGCAGCCTACTCGTAATAACAAAGGTGTTAGCCATGAAAATGGTTCAATTGAATCTTCTCACGGGCATTTAAAGTCAAAATTAAAACAAGCTTTGATGATGAGAGGAAGTACGGATTTTGAAAGTTTAACGGTATATAGAAACTTTGTCCAAAGTATAGTTGAAAAGCGAAATAGAAGTGTTTTAAAGACATTTGAAGAAGAGAAGAAATTTCTAAAAAGCTTGCCGGACACAAAAACATTTGATTTTACAGAAGAACGTGTCAAGGTAAGCTCTTGCAGCACAATTACAATCAAGAGAGTTGTTTATTCAGTGCCATCCAGACTGATTGGCATGACAATGAAAGTGCATCTTTATGATGATCGCTTAGAATGCTTTATAGGAGGAGATTTTGTGATTTCACTCAATAGAGTTAGAAATCATAGAAAAAACAAACGTTGTATCAATTATAAACATGTGATAGGTGCTCTTTGCCAAAAACCCGGAGCATTGCGCCATTACATTTTTAAAGAAGATTTATTTCCAACATTTGCTTTCAAACAAGCTTGGGAGTATTTAAACGAACGATTAGATGAGAGAAGAGCTTCTATTGAATATGTGAATATTCTAAAAGAAGCCTCTATTGGTGATCGAGAAAGAGAAGTGAATCATTATTTAGAAGAATGTCTGGCAAATGGACAAATACCAAAAGCTGAAGAAGTCAGAAAATTATTTTCAAAAGAAAAAATTTCAATTCCTTGCCAACAGATACTAGAAGGAGACCTTGCACAATATGATTGCTTGATTGGAGGAAGTAGATGACAGCTCTTCCTTTACTCTTAAAAGAATTGCGTTTGCCTACCATATCGCGTATTTGGCAAGAATTTGCAGAACAAGCAAAAATAAAAAATTGGTCTGTTGAAAAATATTTGCAAGTACTTTGCGAGCATGAAGTGGCAGAAAGACAAAGTCGAAAATTGTCGAAATGGATGAATGAAGCGCATTTACCAAAAGCTAAATCTTTGGAGACATATGATTTTTCTTTTGTTAACTCAGTAGATAAAACTCAAATCAAAAATTGGTCATATGGCCATGGATGGATCAAAGAAGGATTTAATTTTCTAATTTTTGGTCCTTCAGGAGTAGGTAAGACTCATTTAGCAGCAGCTATTGGAGAAAAACTAATAGAAAATGGTTTTCGTATTTTATTTAGTCGTACAACTGAATTGGTGCAAAAATTACAAGCAGCTAAAAGAGACTTAGAGTTACCTCAATTACTCGATAAATTAGATAAGTACGATTGTTTGATTTTAGATGATTTTGGTTATGTTAAAAAAGATGAATTGGAAACAAATGTACTCTTTGAGCTAATCTGTGAGCGTTATGAAAGAAAAAGCTTACTGCTTACTTGTAACCAACCATTTAAGGATTGGGATCAAATTTTCACTGACAAAACAATGGCTGTGGCAGCAATTGATCGACTGATTCATCATGCTATTATTTTGGAAATTAATGAGGAAAGTTATAGAAAAAAAGAAGCTATAGCAAGATCGGAAAAACACACAAAAAGGAAAACATAGAAAACTAAATAGCGACTGCTTCTATAAGCAGATAATACCGGCAAAGATAATTGTCGCTGCCCGGCAAAAATAATTGACGTTATATATCCATCAACATTTCAATTTAAAATCGAAGGAACGCCATATTTTAAGGTTGAACAGCTAAATAACAACAGTAAATATTTAACAAAAACACCCTATTATATTTGCGGGGACAAAAAAGTACCGTCGGGAAGCATTATATTTCCAAAAAGAGGAGCCTCAATCTTATTGAATAAGGTCCGTGTATTAAAACAAGACTCATTCATGGATACCCCGGCCCATTCTTACAAAGATGCCTTAACCGGACTAAGAAGATAATATTTTGGGGTACCCGGTCTAAACGACTACGATGCTGCCCTTTGGCATTTCCTCCGTGGATTTGCGAGTGAAAAGAGGCCGAGAACTACTGATCTTGAAATTGGGATTGCTTCAAAGGACCATAAAGGATTTATTAATGTCTCAAAACGTATTGGAAAATATTTTCCAAGGATACCAATAAATAATTGTGTCTGCAAAATGGTGCCACATTTATAGAGCAGGATCATCATGACCCAAAAACCGCGAAAAATACACCTTAAAATTTCTATTGGTTCTGATTTGTATGTTTTAGGCACTTTAAGCTTCAATCTTGCTAAGAATGAGATATATTATCTTTTTCATCATTCCGAAACAGCGCCGGAAAAAGTGCTGGATATTGATTCAAATAATATTTTAGATCCGCCAATTCATATAAGCTGGCATAAAAAACGAGTTCACATAAGGTCAAAAACAAGAATAATTCATTATGTGGAATATCCTAATGGAGATCTTTTTCCGAGATCTCCTGAAGTTCGTTCCTTGTTAGTTGAAGGGATTACTCTTAATCGCAAACCAGATTTGCTCAGGAGAGATGATACATTTATTAATTTTGAAGACGCGGATGAATATTTACAACTTCAGCTCTCGCATCCATCAAATTTTTCATTAGCATTAATGCTTATTCCAAAAACATGGGAAACTTCTGATTTCTTTTTAAGAACATACTTACGTGGAAATCAAGACAAAGATGTTCCCTTATGGCATCTTCGAAGTGAATCTCATGAAATTGGAAGAATTTTAGCCTTCGAGGATTGGGATTTAGTTGTATTGACGACTCCTTTTGCAAGAAAATTGGCTAATGTAAATGAAAAACTTGCTTCGGGTTACCGCATTCCAGACTTCGCCAAACCCTCTGATTCATTATTTGATTTGATTATGCAAGCTAAGCAATCTCCAGTTCTTACAAGCAATCAGCTTGAAGCATTACGATCAGTAACGAACGCAAAAGTCGATCAACAAATACAAAATATTAAAAATCATTGTATTCATCCATGCTAGAACTTACGTTACCAAGCAATCCCAAGAAAGGGACTTACAAAAAAATCCATCAGCCTGTTCGAAAAATTTTTTATTTATTTGCTCTCCATTCAAACCATCCACTTTATTTGCAGCACAAAAACAATTTAATTGGTGTTTTGGATATTGTTGATGGCCTCGAATATCATATAAAAAATCTTAGGCGTTATGAAAAAGCTGCATGCAATCGATCTGTAGAACTTAGATCGATTTTTAAGAGACAGAGCGGAGAACTTGTTTACCTTCCAAAAATATCGAGACGAACTAACCATCACCCTGCTGTCCACGAAGCTGTAGCTTATATCGGAAGGCTTGGACAATTGGCTACATTTTTTGAATCTAAGTGGTTTAGTTCTGTCGTAAAAGAGAATGTGATCGCAGGAGAAATACCATCTATTTTAGCTCTACTACCGATCAGAAATAAGCATACAGCACATAGACAGCAGGATGCCGCCCCAAGACATGACGATTGTTCTACTTTGGGTCTCAATCAATTTGGTTTAAAGCACGGTCTAGTTGGGCCCAATATAAATCCAGAAATCGTGCATCTTGAATATTCGTTTCCAAGTAAGCAACGTCATCGCTTATTAGAAAAATACCACCCCGTGCCAATCAATGATATAGAGCATTTAGGGGAGAACAACAACTTAACAATTTTTACCCCTACAAAAAATCATCCGAAGATCATAGCTGAGGCGATTAGCCTTCTACAACTTTTCTTTGGCTTCAAAGGGTAGCTTTGAGAAATTGTATTTGATTAGATTGGCGGTGCAGCGGCGGTGCAACGAGAAAACATTTTGCCAACAAAATCCGGTAAAATCTAATAGCCTTTTATGCTCTTTAGATCTATTATCACTGGGAAAGTGGCTGGTTCTTCCTGGATTGTCTGAATAGTTCCCGCATTCGTAATGCGAAGGTCGTCGGTTCGACTCCAGCTTTGGGCATATTCCTCATAGTTGTACCCACATCTTTTGATCGACAAAAGATGTGGGTACAACTATGGTAACTGCTTTTTAAGTTTTTGCTAAAACGAATATTTTTTGAGGATCTTTTGGGCTTGTTGATATGTCTACAAGTAATCCTTGATTGCACATTTCTTTAAGTCGGGTCGTAGTTGTTCGTCGGGTGACTTGCCAAATCTCTTGTGCTATTTTTGCACTGATCTTATTATGCTTTTTCAGGTAATCGAAAATTGGTGTTTGCCAAGTAGTTGTAGGAATACTTGTTGTTGATTTTGGATAAAGCGTAACTCGAAAAAAATTATCCAGTTCTTCAAATTTTGGTGAGGGGATATTTTGCTGCTCACACGCTTCTATCATCTTTTTTAGGCCTGATCCCCAATGCTCGGTTAGCTTAAGTTCTCGAAAGGTTCTGCCTAACACTTTATTCCTAAGCTGAGAAACTCCTGAAATAGCTGTATCAAGACTTAAACCAAAAGGTAAAGCGCCTGGATTAGTGATTTCTATCCGATCATCAAAGATAGCAATTTGAATAGGAGAACGATGGTTCGCATAATCCGCATGAACTAAAGCGTTCATTGTTGCTTCACGAAGTATCATCGGAGAATACTGAGGAATTTCCTCACGCTTTGTTCCTTTGATAGATGCTTTTACAGAGGTATGTCGACGAATAAAGGCTAGAATCTCTTCTAACACTTGTGGCAATGAGCTTCTATTCTCTAACTCATCAATAGCCGAACTTTTGGAAACTCCTTCGAAACGAATCATTCTAGCAATGGGGTCTGGAAAAAGCTTGTCCCTGTCTTTTCCAAAAAGCAGTAATCCCCCTTTTGTTGGGTAAGTTTCCGATTGATGTATCACAAGAAGCTCTAAAGACTTCGCTTTAGTTTCAGTAAATGCTTTTCCTGCATTGGCGAAAAATTTTCCAGCTAACTCAAAATCAAAGTCATCAAGAGAGTATTTGCAATCAGGTAGCTGGTCAAAAGACGTGTGTTCTTTTAGTCGACGTATTTCAGCTATGATATGAGCATCTGCCAATCGATTGGTGGAACCAAAGCGTATGAACGTGCCAGCAATTTCACCTTTCGATTTTAAATGATAAAGATTTGGACTATAAGGAACAGTGATGATGAGTATATCCCGATCTCGGTAAGAACAAAATTGCAGATTTGGGATCAGCAAAGGAGAAACGGAATCGGCGATAGCATTGGCAATCTTTTCCTCTTCTTGTAAAATATTGGATAATCCAACAACTTCTTTTGTCTCATTTTTAACGCCTATCAGCAATATTCCACCTGCTGTGTTGGCAAAAGCGATAATGGTTTGAACAATTTTTTGCAGCGATTGCAAATTTTCTTTGAATTCGAGAGTTTTTCCTTCATTCCTGGATAGGAGTTCTTCAAGCATGGAGTACTCTTTTTTGACTGTTTACATAGAAATTAACATGGAAGTACATGGAAGTCAAGATTTTCCATGTTTCTATGGATAGCTGTTAAAAGATCCAAGATTTATCCTATCTTCTTTACAATAGCGATTAGGGATATTCGAGTTATTTAGAAGTAACTCTGTTTATATAGCCTGTTGTTCGATGAAATTTTCAAAGTGATTTTTTTGTAATACGCGAAGCGTTTGGAGACTCGTACAATTGAGCAAACTCTTCGTTTTCAATAAATTTGCGTTTTAAATCAGATCAATTTGGAAACAAATAGTAGAGTTTTTAATGATTCTTGTGTTATGTTTTAGCTTTTTAATGCATTTAAGTATTTAAAAATTAATAGCTAAACGCGATAACAAAATGTTAGAAAAAGTTGAAATGCAGCAAGCGAAATGGGTGCGAGATCTTATACGTTTCTTGCCTTTGAAGAGTCAGTTTGTATTTTCTGGTAATGTGCGAGATCTTCAGATTGAAAATAAAGCTGGCGGTGCGATTGTGCGCTCTCTTACTTCTTGCTTAAATGGAGAGTTACGGACTTATGGCTATTCTCATGTCTTATGCTATGACTTCATTAATGGCTTCAAAATTATTGATCCCGTAAATAGCCAACAAGGTTATGAAGCTGCAGAAAATATAATGAAGCAGTTAGGACTTCAACCAGCAAATGGTTGTGCGCCTGCCGGTCTAGATCTTTTCGAAGAAGTTTTAGAAAAAGTGATGACTTGGAAAGGAGAACCCATCGCTCTAGTCATCGACTTTGCATCCCGCCTGATTATGCGTCAAAATGAACTCAGTGATAACGAACATCGCCTTTTTACTCGAGCTTTGATTCGATCTCACGAAGCTCGTGTGCGTCCTCATGGATCTCCTTCAAAGCCATTTTTTAATACGATCTTTTGGATAGTTGAAAAAGAAGGAGATATGCCCGCTTGGCTAACCGTCGACAAATCTAAAGTTCGCCATATTTCTATTCCAAATCCAGATCATCAGATGCGTCGAATTCTTGCAAATTCTCTTATCCAATCTTTAGAAGGAGCCAAAGAAGCATCTGCTCACCTAAAAGATGTCGCGCTTCAAAGCTTTGTGGATAACACCGAAGGCTTGCTTTTAGTTGATCTCATGCTAATTGCTCAGCTTTGTCGAGAGGAGAAGTTAGGATATGCCAAGATCGGTGAAGCTGTTCGACGCTACAAGGTCGGTGTTTCTGAGGATCCTTGGCAAAAAATCGACCGACGCAAGATCCGTGATGGCGAGAACTTTATTATGGAGCGAGTCAAGGGACAAGACCATGCGGTGGCCCATATGCTTGATATCATTAAACGGGCAGTTACAGGAGTAGGGGCTCCGCGTCGAGGTGGACGTCCGAGAGGAGTAGCCTTTTTAGCAGGACCAACAGGTGTGGGAAAGACAGAACTAGCCAAATCCATTACCAGCCTCCTATTTGGAGATGAAAGCGCCTATATTCGTTTTGACATGTCTGAGTTTAGTGCTGAACATTCGGATCAACGCTTGATTGGCGCCCCTCCAGGTTATATTGGTTACGATGTGGGAGGAGAGCTGACAAACGCCATTCGTGAAAAACCCTTTAGCGTTGTTCTATTTGATGAAATTGAAAAAGCTCATCCCAGAATTCTCGACAAATTTCTTCAAATTCTTGATGACGGAGTGTTAACATCTGGCAGAGGAGAAAAGGTCTATTTTACAGAAGCTTTTATCGTTTTTACTTCTAATCTTGGGATTTATCAAACAGATATCAATGGAGAGAGAAAAGCAACAGTTGCATCGACGGACTCCTTTGAAAGTATTCAAAAATGCATTCGAGAAGAGATTGAAAAGCATTTTAAGCTTACCCTCAATCGACCTGAAATTCTCAATCGAATAGGAGATAATGTCATCGTATTTGACTTCATTCGTGATAATATAGCCGAACAAATTTTCAAGAGCATGGTCACTAATGTGCTTGCAGATTTAAGAGGATCTCTGGGAATTGATGTGACTACCACTCCCGCTGCCTTGCAAACCCTTAGAGAACTTTGTTTACAGGATCTGTCTAATGGTGGACGAGGAATCCGCAATAAAATCGAAACGCATTTAGTCAATCCTCTTTCTAGAGCGCTCTTTGATGGAAATATCGAATCTGGTAGTCAGCTTTGCATCCGTACTGTTGAAAGCGGTACGGTAACCAAGCTCAATCTTACCGACGATATTCCCGCTGAGAGTGCGCTATTATGATGCTTTACCTTTCCAGAATTCACTTTCCTGTCACTACTCTGGGACCAGGCCGCCGTATTGGCCTCTGGTTTCAAGGATGTTCCATTCGTTGTAAGGGATGTGTATCAGCCGATACGTGGGGAACTGGAAAGGGGGGTGTTTCAATTAGTGAAATCATGAATGTTATTAATCCTTGGCTGAGCGAAGCAGATGGGATTACTATTTCCGGTGGAGAACCTTTTGATCAACCGGAAGCGTTGATTCATTTTCTTGCCCAAGTTCGCTCTAAAACTAATAAGGATATTCTGGTTTATAGTGGACATCCTTTTGAGAAAATTGCTCCATTAGTGGATCAGTGCAAGGGAATGATAGATGCCCTTATTTCTGATCCTTACGAAGAAAATACCCCTCAAACACTTGCTTTGCGAGGCAGTGATAATCAACGTCTTCATTGTCTTACTCCTCTCGGAGAAACGCTATTTCGTTCATTTGAGCGCCCTCTTAAGCCATCTGACAAGACCTTTGATATTATGTTTGAAGAAGAAGGAACTATATGGCTCGCTGGGATTCCCGGGCGCGATGATATGCGACGCCTAAAGACTCTCTTGGCGAAAGAAGGTCACGTTGCTGTCACTACACAAGATGAGCGTTCAAAGAAAGGAAGATCTTATGACACGCTTCATTCGTAAGTGCCAAGGATGTCAAGAAGAACGCTCTCAAGAAGAAGTTTTATGCGAAAATTGTGGATGGGATCTCACCCTAGAACCTCTAAGACTTCCTGGCCAGATTGATTTCATTCCCGAAATACCTGTCACTTCTCCTACCATAAGACAGTGTGTTAACGGGCACACTCTTGATCAGGGAGATGAAATGTGTTTTGAATGCGGAGCGGCTGAAGCAGTAGCCGATGTGTGTATAGAAGAAAATTTCCCATTAAACGAAACAGTCATTGATGGATGGTCAGCTATCGATCAACTTGAGAGTCGTAGCGAAGCTTTCGAAATTTTTATTGTTGAGCGACATGGATATCGAGCCCTTCTTACTTTTTACCTTCCTGATGCTCACCCGGATTCAACAATCTATGAAGTTCTCAAGCGATTGCCAAAAGGCTATGTACCGGAAATTTTAGCTCATGGTGAATGGCAGGGTCGTCGATATGAGGTAACAGATTTCATTGCTCAGTCAAATTTATTGGATCTGATATCTACGTCTACCGACCTAGAAATGATTCGGCAAATCGTAAAATCCATAGGGAGAATTTTATGTGCTCTTACAGAAAATGGACTGCGTCATGGAAATCTTCGACCGGAAAATATCTTAATTAGTCATCGAACTCCTTTGAATTTACTGCTTACTGGATTTCAATTTAGTCGTCTTTCTACCTTTGATCTTGATACTGTCACACAACCTAATTCAACGCGTTACACAGCTCCAGAAGTAATTGCAGGAGGAATCAGTGCAGCTTCCGATTGGTGGAGCTTAGGAATGATTATTCTTCAGCTAATTACAAATGGCCAGTGTTTTGATGGCATCCATGAAAAAGCCTTTCTTATCCACGTAGTAACAAGAGGGGTTTCCCTTCCAAAAGGGATTGATCCTTCTCTTAATTTATTACTTCGCGGATTATTAGCTCGGGATCCTGATCAGCGTTGGCAGTGGAAACAAGTACAAAGTTGGCTTTCTGGAGAAGCTGTAGAAGCTCCTTCAGATAATCATTCTGAAGAAGATCGCATTGAACCCGCTTTAGAGTTCAAAGAGCATTCTTATGTTTGTCCCAAAATGTATGCTTTAAGCGCTGCTGAAGCGGCAAATTGGGAGCAAGCTAAAGATCTTTTAATGAGAGGAGTAGTAGCTACTTGGTTAGAAGAGCGCAAAATGGATTCTAAGATTATAGCAGGCGTTCGATTAGCTACCTCTATAGATTCCATTCTTGAAGACTTTAGGCACGCTTTAGCCTTGATGTGGATGAACCCTAACCTTCCTCTGATTTATCAAGGAGAAATTGTGACATCTTCATGGCTTTTGCAAAATCCGATTCAAGGATATGAAATCATTACAGGCCCTCTCATTAGTCTTCTTCGTCAAATGAACCGAGAGCTTCACCTCTGCGATTTACATGATCGAATGGAAAGAGCACGAGAAAGAGCTAAAAATCTCGAAATCGAACTCAGTGAAGAGAGTTTTAGATTATTAGCTCTTGTTTCTTCCCGATCAAATTTAGAACGCCAATGGACTATTCATCGCCGATTGTATCCAGGATCAGACCACAGTGGCTTAAATTCATTAATGGATAGACAAAAAATTACCGATGAAGAATTGATAATCCTGCTAGGAGCCAGTCTTAAGCAGTATCAATCGGCAGAACAAATCTTAAATCAGGCACATACCGTTGCTTCGCAAGCCGGCCTTTCTTCATACGACAGATTAGCTGCACAACAATGGTTTGACATTTCAAGAAGAGATCTTTACCGGGAAATTGAAGAGCGAACTGCAAACTATTCACGATGTGGAATTGCGCGTGTGGATGAGTGGGCTAATGACTTCAGAATTGAAAGAAGAATTTCGCTTCCTAGAGCATTGGCTCTTCTCTCCGTTTCTAAAGAATCCTGGCAAGAGCCGCCTCGACAGCAATATGTTTCTACCATTTTGGAGTTTTTCGAGAAACGTACCGCAAGCTTAGCCCAAAGAGGTCCACTTGTTAGAATGCTAATTGGAAAATCCAGTTCGCGAGTAGATCTTGCAAGTATTGCAGGAAAAAAAATAAAAGCCTCATCGATTCTCGAGTACTTAATCAGTAGGGTAGAGGCTCCTATAGAGATTGATCGAGCTGCCTTTGAAGATGATTCCAATCTTGAAAGAAAACTGCGACGCCTTGTCAGACATGCACAAACCTATAAAAGAGATACAGGAATAGATAGTCTTTATCTTGGATTCCCCTTCCTTGTTATGCGGGACAACCGACCGGACACGATGGAAACAAAACCTCGAATTGCCCCCATTTTGCTTTGGCCAATTAAAATCAATATGGAGAATAGAAATAGAGTCTTTATCTTCTTTGATCGTGATAGAGAAGAAGTACGGATAAATCCGGCACTGATAGGTCTTATAGGAGTAGAGGAAGCTAAAAAATGGGTAGAAGCAGCTAAAGAACTCTTAGGTAGGTCTTCTATCCGTCCCGAAGGTGTGATCGATGCTTTTGGCACTTTGGTAGATCCTAGAGAGCGAATATTATGTCCATTGCCAGACTGCGATTACAAGATTAAAGCTGGAAACAGACAAATAGTTTGTTCCGCCGTCCTTTTTCATGCGGAATTTATGGGACAAGCTATTGGGGAAGATTTGCATCAAATGAAAAAACAGTCTCCCGCTGGCACAAGTCTAGAAACTGCTCTTCGGGTCAATAAAGACTCCATCACCTCTTTTCCATTGCCTTTGATCCCTGAAAAAGATCGTTATTTCACTATGGAAAGCGACCCTTCTCAAGAAAAAGCAGTGTTTCGTGCTCGTCAATCTCCCGGTCTTTTAATTGAAGGCCCTCCGGGTACAGGAAAGAGCCAAACAATTGTAAATATTATTGGGGATTGCATAGGGCGCAAACAAACCGTTCTTGTTATCTGTCAAAAATCAGCGGCTCTTGAAGTTCTTGCAAAAAGGCTAGATGCTGAGGGACTTCAAGATAGATTCTTCTACATTACCCATGTAAACAAAGATCGCATTTCTGTTATCCAAAGCATTCGTACGCAAGTCGAAGGAATTGCTCAATCTATAAGAGCCTATCGATCAGAAAATGTAGAACGGGAACGTGATGCCCTCGCCGAGAAGATCGAGAAACTCGAGAGAGAGATTGATAAACACCATGGAGCTGTTCACACAATAGATGAAGCAACCGGTCTAAGTTATCGTATCTTGCTTGGCCAGTTAATCGATCTAGAAGACAATGAAATCAGATTCATGGATGTTCCGGGATTAAGAAGACTTTTAATGGATCTGAATCAGACGCAATTAACTGCAATTGAAGAGAGTTGTTCTTCTCTTGCTGGAATATGGCTTGCCTCTTCATTCGAAGGGAATCCCCTCGCAAATCTTAAGCTTTTCTCACCCGACACCGCTTTGGTTAATGAATTTATCCATACCCTCTTTGCCTTCATCGATAAAGAAAAAAAACGAGACGAGGTCAATCAACAATCAACAGTATCTTTTGATGTTGAAGATCCTATTCCCCATCAAGAGTGGGTCAAATCTCACGATAAACTCTTAAAAAAAGTGGATTGGAAAAACATCTCTTCTTGGTTTCATCTGTTCACTCCAAATGACCCCTCAAAGGGAATAGAGATCCTCCAACAGCTCGAAAAACTAAAGCAATCTCTCATTTCTTTAGATTTACAAAACCATGATCCTCATCTATCCATTAAATTAATAGAATTGCCGATATCAACAGTTAAAAAATGGTTATCTTTAGCTAAGAGTGCTAGTGCACCAAAGCCATTTTTTAGTCGCCTAAATCCCTTACTCTTTATTAAGCAGCGGCGTATCCAAAACATCCTAATAAAGCTTGGAGAAACACCAACACTCGAAAGAATCCTTCAACTTCAGAAGGCAGCGGAGCTCGAAATTCAACAACGCCCAATACGGGACGCAATCTTGAAATTTTTAGACACATTCTACCAAGAGATGAAGATATCAGCTCCGCTATTCTTAAAAGAGTTGCGACTTCTTGTTGACCGCATAATAGAAGAAGTCGCTTTAGCGAAGAATGCCATTCTTGCTCTTCATGCCTGTCCGCGTCAAGAAGAAGTCGAATCCATTGCAAAAACGGGGCTTCCTGCCTATCAAAATCTCGTCACCAAATATGGCGAAGCCTTTGCACGTCATCAGGTGCGGTCTAATAGTCTAGATGCTTTGGATAGATTATCCTCATTTTTCTGTGAAGCCTTTTTTAATACATGTCGAGTCAATATTAGAGAAAACAAATCAAATCTGGCCGATCTCCAGCCAATTGTTGAATCATTATCCGTGCTATCTGCTTACCAAGAATTTCGTTTACAAGCGGCTGATCTTTCGTCAGAAGCATTAAAAATCTTTGCCACTCTCCGAGAAAAAGATAAAGGCTTAAGAGAATACCCTTCAGAGGAATTAGAAGCGGTTGTCAGGCGAATTATTGGGCGTGAAGCACGACTTGCATGGAAAGATCGAATGGAGCAGAAATTCCCCCTTTTACGGCTAACTCAAAAAGAACTCTCACGCAAAATTCAAACTCTCGATAAATCCAATGCAAAAATTAGAAAATTGAATCAACGATTTTTGGCCTTCAATATAGATATAGAGAAGGTAAGAGATCCCGGAGAGTGGGAAGATATTACACGGTTAAGAGGTCCAAGGGCTCGTCGTCTCCGCGAAATCATCGAGCGAGGTTGGGATATGGGGCTTATGCATCTTCGCCCTGTGTGGTTGATGAACCCTGATACAGCAAGTCAGCTACTTCCTCTAAGAGCAGGAATGTTTGATGTGATTATCTTTGATGAAGCAAGCCAAATTCCAATAGAAAATGCCCTGCCGACTCTTTATCGAGCAAAACGCGCCGTTATCAGTGGTGATGAAAAGCAAATGCCTCCTACAAATGTCTTTATGAAGCACCTTGGAGATGATGAAGATCACGTCTCCGATGATGAAGATTTAGACGAAATGATGAGTGCTGCAGAGCGGGATGCAATGGAGGACATATGGAATCGCCGGGAAATCAAAGACTGTTCCGATCTTCTTTCTCTTGGGAAAACCGTTTTGCCAAGATCCATGTTACAAATTCATTATCGATCCAAATACCGAGAGCTGATTGCATTTTCTAATGCAGCTTTTTATGGTAATCATTTGAGCGTACCTGTTCGACATCCTGAGAGTGTCATTCAAGACATGCGTCCTATTGAAGTCATACGAGTAGAAGGTATATATGCAAATCAGACAAATAGGCAAGAAGCCGAAAAAGTAGTCGACCTTTTAGCTGAAAAATGGTTGTCTCCCGAAAAGCCTAGCATAGGTGTTGTGACTTTCAATGCAAAGCAAGCTGATTTAATAGAAGATATTTTAGCAGAACGCGCGGACAATGATCCTGCCTTCCACCAAGCTCTTTCTCATGAAAGAGATCGTCAACAAGGAGGTGAAGACATGAGCTTCTTTGTTAAGAACGTAGAAAATGTTCAAGGAGATGAAAGAGACATGATCATTTTCAGCTCAACTTTTGGACGGAATGAAAAAGGATCATTTAGAAGACAGTTTGGGCTTCTAAGTCAAACAGGCGGAGAGCGCCGCTTGAATGTAGCAATTACTAGAGCCAGGGAAAAAATTGTCCTTGTGACCTCACTCCCTATTAATGAAATTTCAGATGCTCTCTCTAAACGGCAAAAGCCAAAAAATTCACGAGATTATCTACAAGCTTACTGTGACTATGCCTCTAAAATCAGTGATGGATTCTTAGAAAATGCTCGTAGATCTCTCGATAGCATGGCCTCTGAAAACCACACAGCTCAAATGTCTTCCCATTTTGATAAAGATGGTTTCATCCGTTCTGTTGCAGCGTTTATCAGAAGTCTTGGTTTAAAGCCATTTGCAATCAAAGAGAATGATGCTTTTGGTCTCGATTTTGTTATAGAAGATACTGAGAAAAAACGATTTGGAATTGGAATTGAATGTGATGCTCTCTGTCATCCGATTCTTGAAAATGCGCGGGCTCGTGAAGTGTGGCGTCCCAAAGTGCTACGCATGGAAATCCCACACCTGCATCGTGTGACAAGCTATGCTTGGTATCATCGAAGAAAAGAAGAAATGGATCGTTTAAAACAGATGCTTGAAGAAGCTCTAGGCATTGTGCTTACAGAAACGCCTATTAAAATTAGTTCAGAAGGATAAAATTATGAGCGGTCCAAAAGTTGTACGTATTGTGACCAAACAAGAAATGATGGCGATTTGTCGTAGTCGAATAAAGGCTTTTCAAGATACCATTGCTCAATGGCGTAAATGTGCTTCTCACTATAATGTCATCACGGATGAAGATGAAAAAGCAGTAGAAAAAAGATTTCTTTCCATTGTGAAAATGTATGAACGTGAGCAGTTTCTTGATGTACAAAAACAATGTACTGCGGAAATAGATGCCTTAAAAGCCGATATGAGCCGTATTCGAGATGAAGCAATTGCTAAAGCAGAATTAGTACGAAGCATGCGCCGTCGATTACAATATTCTGCAGAAACACTCATTAAAACTTTTGAAGCCAACCAACGTCAAATTCCAGAAGAATTATCGCATATAGTCTCTTCTGCCATAACAGCCAACGAAACAGATTTAGCTACTATGAACTCCACTCTGAGTCGAATATTGATTGAATACACCCTCAGCTCAGTTGAAGAGCAAAGCATGACTCCTCTACAAAAAGAGCTCTCTAAAAAACTATCAGAAGGAGAGAAACTACAGTCTCTTGCAGACTGGAAAATGCGTCAAGAAGAGGATATAAAGGCTATAGAAATCAATCGACGATTAGATAAGCTATTAGCTGAGATCGAAGCTGCTGAAGGGGAAAACGTTCAACCATTTCTTGCTCGCGTATCTTTGATTGCACAAGAGACATCCTCAAGCCGTCGTTCTCTTTTAACCGATTCTCTTATTCTTGATCTAATAGATCACTTAAACAAGCGAAAGGCTAATGAGCTTGCTATTGCTTCAATGCGAGAGCTTCGTAATGAATTGCTCAGATTATCATCTAGACCTGCCAAGGACCTTGAATTTCAGCTAACAAAAGCTATTGATTCCAATGATATCTCTTCAGGAAAGCTTTTAAGAGATAAAGCTGTCGCATTACTTAAAGAAGAGACAAAGGCTATGGTAGGAACTTCAAGAAGAGAGGCGATTCTGAAAGGATTATCCGAACTCGGCTATGAAATCAGAGAAAATATGGCAACAGCTTGGGCAGAAGACGGTCGTATTGTTGTTAGAAAACCTAACGAAAAAGGTTATGGAGTTGAGCTTGGAGCTGTTGAAGATGCTGAAAGAATGCAGATGCAGCTCGTTTCATTTGAACAAGCAAGTGATGCTTCTAAAGCCTCTCGAGACCTTGATAGAGAAACGATTTGGTGCTCTGAATTTTCATGCCTCAAGTCCCTACTCGAAAAGTCGGGTACTGCCCTACATATTGAGAAAGCACTACCTGTTGGATCAAAACCATTGAAGCAGGTTCAAGAATCGTCCTCAGTTCCAGGACGAGAAAGAAGATCTAAAGATTCTGCTCTTAAGAAAATGCACGGATAAGAATGTTATCTTGAGAAAATAGAGAAAAAAAGCGCTCTATAGCTTATGGACAAGTATCTAGCACTACTTTGTTAAATTAGGGGTAAAAGGACAAACGACACCAAAGACCTTAAGGACAAAGTGGACAAAAATAAAAAGTTCTTTTGTCCAATTTGTCCTTAAGGTCTTTGGTGTCGTTTGTCCTTTTACCCCTAATTTAACAAAGTAGTGCTATCTACTCATTAATTCTTGCTTCGTTAATAACTTATACACAAACAACTTGAAAATTTGGGTTTGTCAAGTCATTTGTGCATAATTATGCTTTTTATGGCTTATCCAAAAACTCGACTTTACCTGATTCAAGATCGTAATAGCCCCCCACAATTTGTAGGGTTCCCTTTTCCATTAAATCGGCAAGCACTGGTTTAGACTTTTTTAGCCTGTCTGCCACATTTTTAACATTTGCTTTGGTCGCTTTTTCTAGTAGGTTTCCAGATTCCCCTTTAGTGTCATTAACTGCAGGTTCAATGGCTGTTAAAACGTTTTGAATATGGTTATCGAATTTCATGCTTTTTAAAGCCGCATCTACTGCGCCACAATTTGAATGGCCAAGAACAAGGATAAGGTTTGCTCCGAGAACCTTGACTCCATATTCGATGCTTCCAATTGCGAAATCATCGACCACATTTCCAGCTACGCGAACAACAAAAAGAGCTCCCAAAGTTTGATCGAAAATGATTTCTGGAGGCACTCTCGAATCGGAACAGGATACAATGATAGCAAAAGGAGTTTGATTTTGTGTCAAAGCTGTTCTCTTTGCTGTCCAATCTTCATGGCAAACAGTTGTTGAAGTCACGTAACGCTGATTTCCTTGTTTTAATCTTTCCAAGGCATTTTTTGGCGGATTGGTTTCAACAGCAGAAACTGAAGAGATAGGACTTAAAAATAGAATCGATGCAAGCGATAATGCTAGGCTCAATCGAATATAAAACTTATTCATTAATGTCTCCTTTTTGATAAATTTCTTCATAAAGTCAAATTTTTTGATAATACTAAAGAAAATAAATTACAAGCCTTGAGGCAGATTTCATATCTTAAACCCAGTAAATCGAGAGCTCTTTTACGAATTTGAGATTGAAAAGCTAAATAAACTATAACATAATATGATCATGAAAGATTAATATAACGAAGAGAAGGCTAAAATATGAAAAAACTGCTTCAAGGGATTGTTGAATTTAGAAAAAATTTTACGGATGAAAATCGCGCGCTCTTTGCAAAGTTGGCGCTTGGACAAAAACCAGATGCTCTTTTTATTGCTTGTTCTGATAGTCGGGTTGTTCCTAATCTTTTTGCTTCTACCAATCCTGGGGATTTATTTGTTCTGCGTAATGTGGGCAATTTAATTCCTCCGATTTCAGCTTCTTTGACGGACAACAGTGCGTTAGCAGTGATTGAATTTGCTGTCTTCTCTTTAAATGTGTCTGACATCATTATTTGTGGTCATTCTGAATGCGGTGCTATGCAAGCCCTTGTTGACGGAATGAATATTCATTCTTGTTCACATCTTGAGTCTTGGCTAAAACATGGGGAAGCAGCTTTAGATAAAATAAAGAATGGATTCATAGTAAACCCCTCTTTATCGAAACATAATCAGCTTTCTCAAGTCAATGTGCTCCAGCAAATGGAACATATCATCAGCTATCCTTTTATTCGCGAACGGATAGAGAAAAAACAATTGCGTGTGCATGGGTGGTGGTTTGATATTGCACGTGCGGATGTTTATTCTTATGAACCAGATCTGCATCAATTCATTTTGATTGATGAGAAAGAAGCCCATTTAATCTTGGAAAGATTGGGATGATGCTTCTTTTCTCTATAGACGTTGAAATTATTTAGTCTCGATTCGACGCTGGATGAAATGAAGATTATTTTGTTGTGAAGTCATTCCTGTTGGATCCACTAATTTTTCTGCAATCCATTCTTTCATGCTCTCACTTGTTTGATAGCGAACATGCGGTTCAGGTGTTTCTGCAATTTCTACTAAAAGAGCTGCAATAGCTTCACATGGCTGTCCTTGAGGGATAGAAAGCATTTGGCAGATGCCTTGATTGAGTTTCTTATAAAATTCTTCATGGCAGGGACGTGAGCCTACTACGCAATGTTTTCCCCATTCATTCTTAACGAAACCAGGCTCTATAATGGAAACTTTAATATTCCAATGGGCAAGAGTAGCAGCTAATGATTCACTTAGGCCTTCTAAAGCAAATTTGGAGGCAGAATAAAGTCCCAACCCTGGAAGCGCGTGAATGCCTACTCCACTACTGATGTTAAGGATATGACCAGATTTTTGTTGTCTCATAGTAGGTAAAACGGCCTGAATCAAACGCAGCGCGCCAAAAAAATTCACATCAAAAAGATGCTGTACTTCACCAATCGTTACACATTCTTCTGCACCAATAAGACCATATCCCGCATTATTGATTAAAGCATCAAGTCTTTTTTCCTGTTTAAGAATCATGTCAACGGCTACTTGTACAAGGCGATCATCTGTTACATCCAAATGACAGAAATTCACATTCTTCATTTGTTTGAGTTCATCCGGAATATGTTGACGAAAGCCTACCCATACTTTCCAACCTTTCTCTTGAAAAGCTTTGGCGGTAGCAAGTCCAATTCCACTTGTTGCTCCGGAAATAAGCACCACTTTCTGCTCAGAATAGAGTCCTGATGCAATGCATAAGAAGGCAAAGAATAATTTTAGAAAATGCATATAATTCCTGAAATTGCTTTAAGAGCCTGTTAAAAAACTGCTAATGGCTTGCCTTCGAGATTATTTTCCCCTAGGAGACGCTTTAGCTTCCTAGGCCATATTGGAGATTAATATGGCCTAGAAAGCTAAAGCGTCTCCTAGGGGAAAAGAACTCGAATTCAAGCCATTAGCAGTTTTTTAACAGGCTCTAAGATGAAAAAAAATTCATTCTTCTTAATGTAATGGATATCTTTTTTTTAAGCTTTAAATTTTTTATTTAATTATTTAAAAAATAAATCTATTAATTAAAGTTATTTGTTTCTGTGAATAATCTAATTTTTCAAATGATTTTGTATAAAATAGCTATTTTGATCTTGCTAGTTTTTGGCCTAATCAGTTTAAGTACGTTCATACACAAACAACTTGTAAGGAGGAGTTATGAGTATTATTTGGGCAATTATTATTGGATTTGTTGTGGGTCTTATCGCAAGGGCAATTATGCCTGGAAAAGATTCGATGGGATTGATTTTGACGACTCTACTTGGGATTGGGGGTGCAGTAGTAGGACAGCTCATAGGAGAATTCTTTGGGTTTTATCATGAAGGTGAACCAGCCGGATTTTTGATGTCATTATTGGGAGCGATCATTTTGCTATTTATTTATAATCGTTTTCAAAAGAAGACGCCTGCACCGCCTGCTCCCTAAATCGTGTCTATCAGATGAGATCTTGGTATTGCTTAAATCATTTTAAAAAAAAGAAATTTGCTATAAATTTTCTTCTATCCCACTTTAGTAAGGAAAATGAATGAAGAATACCAATATCAAAGGACAGACCGCTTTCATTACAGGTGCATCAAGTGGCATTGGAAAGGCTTGTGCAGAGCAATTTGCTGCATTGGGAGTGAATTTAATCATTACTGCAAGGCGTTTAGAGCGTTTAAATCAACTTGCAGAAGAACTTTCTTTGCAACATAGTATCACAGTTACACCCATCCAATTGGATGTGCGCAATCTAGAGCAGGTTGATGCTGCTTTTGAGCAACTTAAACAAGACCATCGTGATATAGACATCTTAGTTAACAATGCGGGTCTTGCTTTGTCGACAGATAAAATGCAAGATGCCAAAGTGAATAACTGGGAAACCATGATTGATACGAATATCAAAGGGCTACTTTATGTCACTAAAGCTGCCCTTCCTTTTATGATAAAAAAGAATCGTGGGCATATCATCAATATGGGATCGATTGCAGGTCATGGTTATTATACTGCTGGTAATGTCTATTGTGCCACTAAGCATGCTGTCAAAGCCATCACGCAATCTTTACGTCTAGACTTGTTTGGAACAGCTATTCGTGTGACTGAAGTGGCTCCTGGTGCTGTGGAGACTGAATTTAGCGAAGTGCGGTGGGATGATAAAGAAAAAGCGAAGAAATTCTATCAAGATTTCCAACCCTTGGTGGCAGGTGATATTGCAGATGCCGTCATTTATTGTGCGACGCGACCGCCACATGTGAATGTATCTGAAATCATTGTGTATCCACAAGCGCAAGCCTCTTTGACAGATATTTATCGATCAGGAGCAACTGGAAAAAAATTATTCGATTTACCTAACACGAGCAAAAATGACTAAAATAAGAGCGTATCATTTACTATTTTTAATTTTATATTTCTATTTTCCCTTTATGCTTAAAGCCGAACAAAACATTCATTGTGAGACTCAGCCTATGTTTGCAGTTATTTATCGCGGGTACGTTAAACCAGAGCTTGAATCCCAATATCAAGAATATTGGAAGATTGTAGCGTCTTATTTTGTAAAGGAAAGAGGTGCTTTAGGATCCACTTTACACCAAGCAGAAGATGGGATGTGGGTGGCTTATTCAAGATGGCCAGACAAAGCCACTCGAGATGCTTCTTGGCCACGCGATAAAGAAAAAGCCAATGCGGATCTTCCTCTTCATATTCAACAAGCGATTGAAGGTTTAAAAGCCTGCGGAGAGCAATTACCTGAAATTTGTATGGAAGTCAGGGAAGTAGTCCATCCAATTGGTAAATAATATCTCTTATCTTTATGATTATGATAATGAACCTTATGTAAGTTAGCGTTCAAAATGATGAACGTTATCTTAAAATAATATACACAAATAACTTCAAAAAAACCGATTTTTGAAGTTGTTTGTGTATAAGTAAAATTTGATGACTATTTTTTACTTAAATTAGACGTTGTTGCATAAATCCCAAATTGTGGACACTAGTGGACATGGTGGACCAACAAGTGGACGAGGTGGACGAAATGAATAAGAAAAGTGATTTAAGCAGGTGATTTATAAAGTTTAGAAAGCTTTTATAAAACTTTATGTCCACCTCGTCCACTTGTTGGTCCACCATGTCCACTAGTGTCCACAATTTGGGATTTATGCAACAACGTCCTTAAATTAAAATAACGTGAATCATCAAATCAGTCACAAAATGAGCTAAAGCAGCAGTCCAAAAGCTTTTAGACCAATAGAGCCAACCAAATACAAGGCCTGGAATACCATTGAGAACAAGAATGCGCAAAACTTCAAAGCTAGAAGGTTGAACCAGCTGAAAAGCGGCTGGTAGATGGCCTAATCCAAAAATAAGTGCGGTCACAATATTGGTAGTCCAGAGTAAATAAATAGAAGATGTAGGCGATTTCTTGAACATCTTGCCCAGCAGAAAATAAATCAATGTAAAAAGAAAAAGCCTTAGCAGCACTTCTTCATTAATTCCACCGTATAGGGAAGCCACTAATCCAGCCCACCAAGGAGGATGAGCGTTAGAAAGAGAGGGGCTATGAAAAATCATTTTATCCAGAAAAAAAATAAATACGCCTACTAAAATGCCAGCAGCAAATCCAGGTATCACAATTCGCTTTAAAAAAGGAGTCGTGGTAAAAGGGCGTAAATCAGTCTTGGGCAATAAAACATTGCTTAACCATAAGATAATTCCATAAAGAATAAAGGCTTGTAGCGTGCTTAAGAGTAGGAATTCTTTTAACGGAGGCGAAGAAGGAAGTAACTTTGAAAAATAAAGATAAGGAATAATAGACCAGGTACCTAGAATACAAGCAATCAACAAAATAATGAATAAACGTTTGGTGTACATCTATTTTCCAGCTATTTTGATGCTTGATTCTATCTTAAAAAGTTTCAATTTGCAATAGACGATTAAAATAAAATCAATTATTTTTTTTATCATTTGAAAGATTCAATCTATTGTAAATAGTGTCTTGATAGGGGGAAAAAGATGAACGCTCTGATAGACGATTTATTATCGTTAATGAAAACTCGAGAAAATGCCCGCCTTGAATTCAAAGAAGCCAAAACTAATTATGATAGCCATAAACTGACTCAATATTGCTGTGCATTGGCTAATGAAGGGGGCGGCAAAATGATTTTAGGTGTTTCGGATAAAATCCCTCGTTGTATCGTTGGTAGCCAAGCTTGTTCTAATTTAGAAAAAACTCTATCTGATTTTAGAAAAAATTGGACAAGAGCAACTCGCTTCTTTCAATACAGAAGATTTCTTAGTGCTTGATTTAGTACATAGAGAACAACCTATTCCCTCTACTCCACCTGAATTGAGAATGCGTTTAAAGCATTTAATAGATTTAGGTTTGATTGAATGTTTGGGTCGTGTTAGAGGAACCCAATATATGCTCTGCCGCAAGTATTATATACTGACTAAAAAAACTGGAGTATATACTAGAAAAAAAGGATTAGATAAAGAGACTAATAAAAAGTTATTACTTAAGCATATGCGTGATAGCGATAAAAAAGGCTCGAAATTTTATGAGTTGCACCAAGTCTTACCTGCTTTATCTAGAGATCAAGTACAGCAACTACTCAAAGAATTGAAAAATCAAGGAGATATTTATCTTGAAGGGAAAACAAGCTCCAGTGTGTGGTTTGTAAAACCTAATAAATAAGGAAAGTTTCACGCAAGTTTCACCCAATTCATAATCATTTTATCTCTGTAAAAAATAGGTGAAAGTGATCATTTTTGACCTAAGTTTCACCCAAGTTTCACGCAAGATTGACCCAAATATAGAAAGTATGTTTTGACAAGAATTCGTATATTTCTACACTGATGTTTATGGAAAAGCCTGAAGATGACAGTGATTATACGCGTTATTTGAGCTTAATTGGGTCTCCTCTTTTGCTCATCATTGCCCCTATTTGCGGGTATTTTATGGGATATTGGTTAGATAAATATTTCAATACAGCTCCCTACCTTTCTTATATCTTTTTAATCTTGGGTATCGTCGCGGGTATTCGCGAATTTCTTAAGCTAATCAAAGAGTTTGGAAACAATGATCAATCAAAGCATTAAATATTCATTAGGGTTATCTGCGTTAGGAACACTCCTTTTTTTTATCTCTACAGGTCATATAGGTGCAATAGGACTTTTCATCAGCACTTTATGGGGGAGCGTGAATCTTTATCTCATCGACAAGTTAGCCAAAAGTTTTTTACTGACACGGAATCATACACATACATCTTTTCTCCTTTTAATAAAATTTCCTCTCCTGTATTTTATTGGCTATCAACTTTTACAAGCCAAAATATGGAATCCATGGTTCGTTGCGCTAGGGCTTTTCGTGACTTTCTTGGGATTGGTGATTAGCTCCTTGTTGCAACTGTCAGGAAAATTCGCATGAACTGCTTAGCTGTATCTTCTACAAATCTTCCAGAATTCCCTACACTTTTTCATTTGCTGAAAGATTATCCTGCCTTGCAGGAGGCAATGCATTTTATTTTGCTATGGGAAGATGTCATTTACTCTGCTTTAATTGCTTTTTTAATTTCGATCGTTTGCTATTTTGGTGCTAAGAAAAGAGAAATGATTCCACATGGATTTCAAAATTTTTTAGAGCTATTCGTGGAAAAGTTACGCAAAGTAGTTGCCAGCGTATTGGGATCAGAGGCTGATGAGCATGTGCCCTTTTTAGGAACGCTTTTTATTTACATTTTTGTGATGAATATTTTTGGACTTATTCCCTTTATGAAATCCCCTTCGTCAAGTCCCAGTATTTCAATTGGAATGGCTTTATGCGTCTTTGCGCGTGTTCAATATCTTAATTTTAAAAATATGGGAATTGGCGGATATATTTATCATATGAGCGGATCACCCAAAAATCTTTTAGGGTGGATATTAGCTCCTTTGATGTTTCCTATCGAGGTCATTACGCAAATTTCACGTCCCGTCACTTTGGCTTTGCGTTTAACAGGAAATGTCATGGGTGAGCATGCTTTGATTAGTATTTTTGCTTTATTTTCTATTTTGGTTTTTACTTTTGACTGGCTGCCTTTTGGGATTCCTATTCAAATTCCGGCGATGCTTTTTGGATTGGCAACCAGCTTGATACAAGCATCAGTTTTTACTTTATTAAGTACAGTTTATATTCTTTTGTCTACCCCCCATCATCATTCGGAAACCCATTAAATTAGGAGTTATTATGGATTCAGGAACAGCCCTCGCAATGTCAGCAGCTATTGCATTAGGTTTGGCAGCTTTAGGATCAGGCCTAGGACTTGGAAAAGCTGTTGGAAGTGCATTAGATGCGATTGGAAGACAACCTGAGGCTTCTGGTAAAATTATGACCACCATGATTATTGGTGCCGCTTTGATTGAAGCCCTCACCATTTATGCGCTGATTGTTTTCTTCATTTCACTCAACCAAATAAAATAGTGAGAGAAAATGAGCTTTGAACTGAAGCAAATTATCACCCAAATCATCGCCTTTTTAATCATGCTTTGGGTCCTCAAGAGGTACATGTGGCAACCTCTCATGTCTTTAATGGATGAGAGAACGCACAAGATTCAAGCGACTTTTAAGGAAATTGAAGAGAAAAATCGACAAGCAGAATTGCGCAAAGCGGAATACGAAAAAAAGATTAGCGCGATTAAAGATGAAGGGCAAGTCATCATACAAAATGCTGTCAAGGAAGCACGGACGATTGCGCAAAATCTTGAATCGAATGCTCAGCAGAAAGCGCATGAAATCTTACAGCGAGCGCAAGAGCAAGCCAAAATAGATCTTGCAAAAGCGAAAATTGAACTCAAAAAAGAAATTGTGGATCTCTCTTTTCATGCTCTAGAGAAATTGGTGCGTATCAAACTCACACCGGAAGATCGCGAGCGCTTTGCTTTAGATCTCATGCATGAGGTGAAAGAATGAGTAATCACCAAAGGACAGTCAATTATGCGCGCGCGTTATTTAATGTCGAAGGCTCGCTAGAACAAGTGCATCAAAGGCAAAAGGATCTTGAACTTTTAGCGGATGTCATCAAACAGAATCCCAAAATGCTTTATTTGTTGGGATGCCCTGAATTGAGTGTGACTGCCAAATTGACTGCTTTAGAAGATGCTCTTAAAATTGAATTGGAACCCTTTGTCAGAAGATTGATTATTCTTTTGCTGCAACGACGAAAAGCAACGCAAATTAGACAGATTGCATCCGAGTATCATAAGCTTGTGATGCACAGTTTAAAAGAAATCGATGTCGATATTGTTTCTGCTGAACCGTTGACAGACGAAGCTAAGCAAAAGGTGCGCACTAAATTGGAGCACAGATTGGAGCAAAAAGTGAATCTAATTGAGACGATTGATCCCACGCTTTTAGGCGGGTTCGTTGTTTTTGTTCATAATCAAATGCTAGATCTAAGCATCAAAGGTAATTTAATGAATTTAAAAAAAGCAATTGTTGTAGGCTAACATTATGACGGTAAAACCAGGGGAAATTTCTTGGGTCATTCGAAATGCAATCGAAAATTTCCAAGATGAACATGTTTTTGAATCGACAGGCAGAGTGTTGCAAATTGGAGACGGGATTGCCAGAGTGTGGGGATTAGATGATGTTATGATTTCCGAACTGGTAGAGTTTCCAAATGGCACTGTAGGCATGGTGCTAAACCTTGAACTCGATAGCGTAGGTGTGGTTCTTTTTGGATCGGATGAAGGCATTAAAGAACATGATATCGTCAAAAGAACAGGCAAAATTGTGTCCGTTCCGGTAGGAAATGACCTATTAGGGCGTGTTGTGGATCCTTTGGGAAATCCTTTAGATGGCAAAGGCGCTATTCATGCAGAAGCCTATTTTCCTATTGAAACGGATGCACCAAATGTCATTCAAAGAAGATCTGTGCATGAACCTCTCCAAACAGGAGTAAAAGCCATTGATGCGATGATTCCCATTGGAAAAGGGCAGCGGGAATTGATCATTGGTGATAGGCAAGTAGGAAAAACAACACTCATTATCGATACGATTCTCAATCAGAGAGATAAAGATGTGATCTGTATTTATGCTGCCATCGGACAAAAAAATTCCAATATTGCGCATTTAGAAGCTCTCTTACGCAAACATGATGCGATGAGGTATACCATCATTGTGGCTGCTTCTGCGTCTACACCTGCACCTTTGCAGTATATTGCGCCTTATGCAGCGACAGCAATGGGCGAGTTTTTTATGCGACAAGGTAAACATGCTGTCTGCTTCTATGATGATCTTTCGAAACATGCGCAAGTGTATCGTCAAATGTCTCTCCTTTTGAGAAGACCTCCAGGACGAGAAGCGTATCCAGGAGATATTTTTTATTTGCATTCACGTCTCCTAGAGCGTTCAGCGAAGCTAAGTGATGATTTGGGTGGAGGATCACTCACATCGATTCCTGTGATTGAAACGCAAGCACAAGACGTCACGACCTATATTCCGACGAATGTGATTTCCATTACAGATGGTCAAATTTATTTAGAAGCGGATCTTTTCTTTTCAGGTGTGAAACCAGCGATTAATCCGGGTATTTCTGCTTCACGTGTAGGTGGAAAAGCGCAAGCCAAAGCAATGAGAAAAGTGGCTTCACACTTGCGTTTGGATATCGCGCAGTACCGTGATTTGGCAGCATTTACTCAATTTGGATCAGAATTAGATGAAGCAACCAAAGCGCAAATTACGCGCGGAGAACGCATGGTGGAAATTCTCAAGCAAGATAAGTTTTCTCCTTATTCTCTTGAGCAGCAAGTCATGATTATTTTTGTGGGAACCAAAGGGTTCTTGGATGATATTCCGTTGCACCTTATACACACGTTTGAACAAGAACTTTTTGAGTTCATGAATCATGATTATCCGCAGATTCCACATAGCATTGCAGAAACACAAGATTTCACGCAAAAGACGATGGATGAGTTAGAAGCAGCGGCTGCGATCTTTAAAAAGCAATTTGTTCAAAAGTATCAGTTGTGAGTAGCTTATGTCGACCCATCATAATTTAAAACAACGTCTGCGCTCTGTGCAAAATATTCAGCATATTACGCAAGCGATGGAAATTGTGGCAGGCGTGCGCTTTCGCAAACTGATTCACAAGATAGAAGATTTTCGTTTGTATGCACAAAAATTAGCAGAGTTAGTGGAGCGTTTGAAATTGAATTTAGATGCCAAACAACATCCCTTATTTCAAAAACGCGACACACAACGCGTGGGTGTCATTATTGTGGCAAGCGATAAAGGGCTATGTGGTTCATATAATGAAAATGTTTTGCGACAAGCTGAAAGATTTTTAAATACGTTGAATTCCGATCAAGTGGAATTGATTCTGTTTGGTCACAAAGCTGCCGATTATTTTAAAAATAAAAAATGGAAGATCAAAACGAAGAATTTGGATTTTACACGCAAATTATCAGAGAGTGCCATTCAAGCGTGGAGCACAAGCTATATCGCTGCTTTTCAAAATCAAGAATTTGATGAATTATGGATCGTTTATACGCATTTTAAAAATATCCTTTCGAGAGAAGTGCACATTGACAAAATATTACCTTTAGCAAGTAATCAGGCAGAAAGCGACCTTGCTTCCATTGATTTTATTTTCGAACCTGATCCGGCACAAATTTATCAACGTTTGATTCCTTATTTTTTTTATGCGACACTACAAACGCGCATATTTGAATCGTATGCATCTGAGCTATCGAGTCGCATGGTGGCCATGAAAGCAGCCACAAAAAATGCGGATGAAATGATTGAAAAATTAACACTTATAAAAAATAAACAGAGACAATTAAGTATTACAACAGAAATCCTTGAAATCACTGCAGGGGCTGAGGGCTTAAAATGAACGAGGGAAAAGTTAGGCAAGTTGTTGGGCCAGTTATTGATGTCGAATTTGAAGAAAATCAACTGCCTGGCATTTTAAACGCCATCAAAATTAAAGATGAAGAAAATGGCATTGATTTGACAGCCGAAGTGGCCATTCATTTGGGAGATAATCTAGTGCGTTGTATCGCTCTTTCTTCTACAGAAGGACTTGTCCGCGGTATGACAGCCATTGATACGGGCAATCAAATTAGTGTTCCTGTAGGACCTGAGACATTAGGGAGAATTTTTAACGTATTGGGAGATACCATTGACCATGGAGATCCCATTCCTGAGCACGTCAAAAGAAATCCGATTCACGCTAAATCGCCTTCTTTTGAAGAACAAGAATCCTCTGCACAGCAGTTTGAAACAGGAATTAAAGTCATCGATCTTCTGTGTCCCTTTATGAAAGGGGGTAAAGTTGGTTTGTTTGGGGGTGCTGGTGTAGGTAAATCGGTCATTGTGATGGAACTCATTCACAACATTGCAAAACAGCACGGCGGTTTTTCTGTCTTCTGTGGAGTGGGAGAAAGAACGCGCGAAGGAAATGATCTCTGGTTAGAAATGAAGGAATCTGGTGTACTCTCTAAAACCTGTCTTGTCTTTGGCCAAATGAACGAACCTCCTGGAGCGCGTTTGAGAGTGGCTTTAACAGGCCTTACCATTGCAGAGCACTTTCGTGATGCGGAGCATCAAGACGTTCTTCTATTTATCGATAACATTTTCCGCTACATTCAAGCAGGTTCTGAAGTATCGACACTGCTAGGTAGAATGCCTTCTGCAGTAGGTTATCCGCCAAATTTGTCTACTCAAGTGGGAGAATTACAAGAAAGAATCACCTCGACTAAATCTGGTTCGATTACGTCAGTGCAAGCGATTTATGTGCCGGCAGACGACTATACGGATCCGGCACCTGCGAGCTTGTTTGCGCACTTAGATGCAGCGGTAGCGCTTTCTCGTCAAATTGCGGAGTTGGGTATTTATCCTGCGGTGGATCCGCTTGCTTCTTCTTCACGCATTTTAGATCCGGCGGTGATTGGAAAAGAGCATTACGAATTAGCCAATCAAGTAAAACTGATTTTGCAAAAATATAAAGAATTGCAAGACATTATTGCGATTTTGGGAATAGATGAATTATCCGCAGAAGATAAATTAATTGTGAGCAGAGCAAGAAAAATTCAAAAATTCCTCTCGCAACCTTTCTTTGTGGCAGAAACTTTTACAGCTAGAGCGGGAAAATTAGTGCGTTTGGCAGATACGTTATATGGTTTCAAGCAAATTGTAGATGGGAAATTGGATGATATTCCTGAGCAAGCGTTTTACATGACCGGATCGCTTGAAGAAGTTCTAGAAAACGCACGTAAGATGAAGCAACATGAAAACGTTTAATCTCTTGATTATCACTCCGGAAGCTATTCTCTATCAGGATGACATTTTAGCTGTGATCCTGCCTGGCAAAGAAGGCGTTTTTGAAGTGCTGTCTCATCATGCGCCTATTATTGCCATGGTGAAAGCGGGGAAAGTAACCGTGACAGATAAAAACAAGCAGAAGCATGATGTTGCTATTCCGGAAGGTATTTTTGAATTTTATCAAAATAAAGGCGTACTGTTAAGTATGCCTGCGACAATCGCTTCTTAGCTTCTTTCTTTGTGCTCTCTGTGGTAATTTTATTGATTAATTTACCACAGAGCACACAGAGAGCACAGAGGAGAAATGAGAGAAACTGCTTAAACAAAAAGAGGTTTTGTGGCGCTACCCGTAATTTGTTTTGTCCAATTCCACTGGCCATTGACATTTACATAAGATTCTATCTTCTCAACTTCTATAGGACGTCCACTGACTCCGCCTACTAAATTTTTTAGAGCAACTTTTTTAGTTCCCTTATAGGTATATTTGCTACCATTTTGAGGTAATCCTCCAACAGGAGCTCCCACTATTGTTTCTTTTTTATCATAACACAGGTTCACAACATCGTGCCCTGCTATCCCAAGATCATGTTCGATAAGGTGCGCGGGTTCTAGATAGTTGTAATTAGAATAAGCATAAAAAGGTGCTGTGATAAAGCGAATGGGCAAAGTGATCACATCTAAAGCAATTGCAAAAATAGAAGCGATGACTTTCAAAGCAACCTGATTCACTTTTAAAGCATAGTGCACAAAAGTGGGAAGAAAGAAATCTTCTGCAAAATGTTGCCAAGAATCCATTCTTAAGGGTCTTACAAGCCCCTCTAATAAAGACCAACCTGGTTTCGATTTTCCATATTTTACAATGAAGTCTTTTAGATCTTGATCTGAATTGAAATTCTGTTGATAAAGAATAGCTCCATTTAAGTCTTTAATTTCAACATTTGCTGCAAAACTTGGCGTTAATTGTATATTCATTTTTGTATCCTTTTTATAAATTTATAATTAACAAAAGGATATGCGAGTATAATTTTAATGTCAATAATTAGAATAATTAAATTTTATAATTTAATGAATTAGATTTTTTAAATAATTTATCTGTTTCTTGATGCAAGACACCTTCTACAATTGTGCCATGATAGAAAGGCGATTTTTTGGCGACTTCCTGAGAATCAATGTGGATTTGATTCCATTGATTTTCAGTTAAATAATGGATAGAAGTACCGTACACAACTGTCGGAATGCCCGCCCAAATAATAGCACCCATGCACATTGGACAAGGCTCAGCTGTGGTGATTAAGATGGTCTTAGACCAATCTAATTTGGGATATTTTTCTGCACAGGCATTGATTGCCTGTATTTCTCCGTGCCACGTGGGATTTAAAGAAGTATTGTTGAGTCCTTCACAAAGTACCTCACCCGTCTGCTGATGAATAATCATCGCTGCAAAAGGGGCTTGTGGATTCTGTTTGGCAAGCTCAATTAAGCGTTGCATATACTTCGTATAGTCAATTTTTTGAGAATCTTGACCTGAAGCATGTAATACAGAAAAAAAGAATAAGAAAAAAATAGCGCGTAAAATCAGCATAAATTGTCGTCACACCTTAGAATTTTCTTGAATGTTAACTCTCTAAGTGTTTTGTGACAATAAAATTATTTAAGTGTGTGGTTGTGCAGTCAATGGCGTCAATTTAAGCTTTTTAAAGTCGCCTGAACCAGCATTTGATGGACCAAATGGACCTGATGGACCTCATAGACCGAATGGACAAAAGGAGTAAAATCCATTTTAACAACCAGCTTTAGCTATTTCCGGTACATCATATACTTTATGTCCATTCGGTCTATGAGGTCCATTTGGTCCATCAAATGCTGGTTCAGGCGACTTTGTATTCAGGAATTTTATGCTTACGAGTATGCATTACTGTAAAAAGCAAAAATGCTTTTTGTCGTAACGAAATAACAAAGTAAGGCGGTATAAAACTATTTATTTTCAAGAACAGGATGCACCCAAATTCCGTTCACAGGTGGCGGATTGCCGAAGTCGCTCAGCCACTCAGTGAGTTGTTCTTCGTTTTCGAAGCGAAACATCAAGTAACCGACCATGCTGCCTGTATCTTGTTTAATAGAATAAGCCATGACACGGGCAATCACGATAGGGTCTTCAGTTTGCCACGTTTCTATGACAGGTTTAGATTCTTCGGGATTATTGGCTTCCCAAATGACTTCTGGATTTTGATCCATGTTAGAATCTGTGGAATCAATCGAAACTAATTGAATCAATTCTCCACTCACTTGCGCCACACGTTGACGACGCCACTTCTCTACCAGCAATAACCACTTGTTAGAGGATTCTGGGCGCTCTAAGAAAAACTCATTGCCGCCTTCTTTAGCCACAAGTTTATAAGGGTATTTAGGATCACCAGTAGGAACTGCAGTAAAAGAAACTAAATCTAATTTTTGACCAAACATGTCTTTCCACGCACGAAAGGCTTCTTGGTCTTCATTGCGTACTATCCACAAGCTGCCGTCAGGAAAAACCACCAACGTATTTTCATCTTGAGCTTTAATTTTGATCCCTTGACTCACCTTTTCCATTTGTTTCTCAGGTGTGGGCATAGCACTAGCTGCGTGAAGTGAGGTCCAGACGAAAAGAGCACAGATAAGCACACAGAAATAATTTTTTAGATTCATAAAGGATCTCATTTAAATGATTAAATTGATTACCCCTATTATAATAGCTTAATGTTAAGTGTTTATGAAAAATAAATAAAGAAAAAAAGAGTAAGAAAGATTGACAGATTTAAAGTTCAACTTTAAATCTGTCAAAAAATAAGCTAAATTTTTATACTAAAAGTCTAAATTTGACAAAAAATATAAAATGTGATAAATTTGTGAATGAAAAGAGAGGTTGGAGAGATGAAACAGAAAAAATTAACAGATTGGATTGCTGAATACGAACCATTTATTGAGTCGATTGTCAGTTTATTCCATCCTTTTGTAGAAGCGGCTGTGCATGATCTTAAGACGGGTAAAATTGCGCGGTTGTATCACAATTTTTCACAACGAAAAGTGGGCGATAAAAGTCCTTTGCATGAGTTAAAGATCGAAACGAGTCAATTTCCCGATTATTTTCTTCCCTACTATAAAGAGAATTGGGATGGACGTCCTTTAAAGTGTACATCGATTACGTTGCGCGATGCCAAGGGAACACCCATTGGATTGATTTGTTTTAATGTCGATACGAGTTTTTTTCAAGAATCTCAACGTCTATTAGAGAAGTTTTTAACTGTCGAACCCAAAGCGGGGAATCCGATTGAATTGTTTGCCGAAGGCGGACAGGAACAAATTTTGCGCATTATCGAAGAGTACGCACAAGAGCAACATTTATCACTTGCTCATTTAACCAAGCCACAAAAGAAAGAATTGATTCAAGCACTCTATCATAAAGGGATCTTCAATTTTAAAAATGCAGCACCTGTATTGGCCAAAACCTTAAAATTGTCGCGCGCCAGTGTCTATAATTATATTAAACAAATCACAAACGCATGAAGAAGCTGTATATTAAAACACCTTTAATCGAGTCTTATCCTTTGAGTTGTCTATGGGGAGCCTCAGTATCGTTGAAATTAGAAGCGTTGCAACCGAGTGGATCTTTCAAAAATCGGGGAATTGGTTATCTGTGTCAAGAATATGCACGACAAGGTGCAAAATTTCTCACCTCTTTTTCAGGTGGCAATGCAGGATTAGCTGTGGCTTATGCGGGACGCATCTTGGGATTGCCAGTGAAAGTGGTTGTGCCTTCGACAAGTACAGAAGTGGCGCGTGAAAAAATGCGACGAGAGGGAGCAGAAGTCATTGTGCATTGGGATAATTGGCAGCACGCGGAACAAGAGGCTAAAGCACTCGCAGAAGAAGGCGGTGGACAATATGTGCATCCTTTTGATCATCCTTTGATTTGGCAAGGACATGCGACGTTGATAGAAGAAATCGCTGCGCATCAAGCGAAGCCCGATGCGATTATCTTGTCGGTGGGAGGCGGTGGTTTGCTGTGCGGCGTTTTACAAGGATTGCAACAAGTCGGCTGGGACGATGTCACTGTTGTGACAGCAGAAACAGAAGGGGCAGCTTCTTTCTATCGATCAATTCAAGCAGGCAAAGTGATCACGTTGGATCGCATTGAAACGATTGCGACGACACTTGGAGCCAAGCGTGTGACAGATCAAGCTTTAGAGTGGTCAAAAAAGCGACGTATTGATCCACAGATTGTCAATGATCGCCAAGCTGTCCAAGCAACTCTGCAATTTGCGCATGATCATCGTTTATTAGTAGAACCTGCATGTGGAGCTAGTTTAGCGCTTGTGTATGAGCAATTTTCTATCTTAAAACAATTTCATTCTGTTGTTGTGATTGTTTGTGGAGGCAGTGGTGTCAGCTTACCTTTATTGCAAGAATGGAAAACCAAAGTAGGAGCTTAAAATGAAGACAAAGTCCTTATTTATGGAAGATGCTTATTTGACAGAAATGGAAGCAGACATTCTGGATGTGCAAGCAGAAGGGCCGCAGCAATGGCGCGTCGTTTTAAGCGAGACGGTTTTTTATCCCATGGGAGGTGGACAATCCACAGATCAAGGTTTATTAAAAAATGAACAATGGCAAGGCGAAGTCTATCAAGTACGTATAAAGGAAGGGGAAATTGTTCACTATGTGAAAGGAGAAGAACCTCCTTTGCAAGCTAAAGTGAAAGGGTATATCAAGTGGGAAAGACGTTATCAGCATATGCGCTCACATTCAGCTGGACATGTCATTGATTTTGCGTTGTATCAATTGGGACATTCTCCGGTTCATTTGAAACCTTTAAAAGCAGATCATGGTAAAAAGCCTTATATTGTCTATGAAGGTGTTTTGAAAGAAGATTTCCGTGAAAAATTAGAACAGCAAGCAAATGCGCTTGTACAACAAAATTTGAGTTTTTCGACATGTATGATGAGTTATGAAGAATTAGAAAAACAGACACTTTATTTGCAGCCAGGTTTACCTTTGCATAAACCTTTGCGCATGCTGACGCTTGAATCTGTCGGAAGCGTGGCAGATGGTGGTACACAAGTGCGTCAAACATCAGAAGTGGGAAAAATTACACTGACAAAGATCGAAGCCAAAGAAGGGCAAACATTCATTTATTACCAGATTTCTTGAAAATCTTTTCTCTTCTCTGTGCTCTCTGTCTCGACTTTAGGAATCTTTAAGCCGCGGCTAGGAGAGAAATCAAGTCATATAAAGGACTTTTCTCAAGATCTACCTTTTTTTATGCTAAAGATTCCTAAAGTCGAGACAGAGAGCACAGAGAAGAAGAAAAGAGGTAATCTTCCCTTCTTATTTCTTAAACAATGTGATAGTTAATTCCCATTGTCTCCAAAGTGGTAATTAAAGCGGCATAACGTTGCAAGAAAGGCAATCCTAAATCAATTGTATAAGGAGGACGTTGAATTTCAATCTCTGTATAGGGAGCGGTAGGGCTTTCCATCTGAGGAAGGGAAATCGTAAAAGTTGTAGTGGAAGTAATCGCACAAGTAGGATAAAAGCATTTAGAAAGCTCAGTGGTTTTGGGTTGAGAAGGAAGACTATCTAATGCTCCAACGCGTTTGACAGTGATTGTCAATAAATCTGCAAAATGAAAATGTAGAGTTTTTGTTTCTTTATCTAATTTTTGATGAGGTAAAAGCTCATTAGAGGAAGCTGTGGGATATTCACGAATCAACTTATGATGTAAATTATCTTGATTATTCGTGATCATTTTTTCTAACGATAGAATACTTGTATGCGTTCCCAATAATAAAGCTTGGTTCATTGCTCTAAAAATAGTTAAAAGTTTATTAATCACTTCTAGTTTTACTGGTGGTTCTACCGAATTTCCCTTGTCATCGACTTTAGGGTATGTTTGAAGATTATTATAAAAATCTGTTAGGGATGGAGATTCGGTAAAGATCAGCAATAATTGTAATTGATCGCTGTCTTCTAATTTAAGATAATGCATAAAAAATTTTAGAAGACCGCGAGAATACTTTTCTAACGCTTCTTTATCTTTTCCCACTTGTTCTGTCAGTTCAGGAAGAAAAGATGTATCATCGCTAGTGATTATTAAAAATTGAGCATTGATGGCTCGTTTAAAATCAGCTTCAAATGTAGAACAAGGGCTTTTAAGGTAACTTTGCAATTTGATCTTTAAATTAGGATATAAAAATTCTCGGAATCGCTTCCCTTCTTCTTCTTGCTGAATCTGATCTCTTAAAACAGTGGCAAGTAGCTTGACATATTGCTGAAGAAGCTCTCCCGTTTGATAGCAATAAGACTTAACTAGAGATTGCCCTTGCTTTTCTAAGTCTTTGACTTCTTTTAGATTTTCTAACCCCCTAATCAATTTTTGTAGAGTAATAAAAATAGGTTCTTTCTCTCTACTTAAGAGTTCTTGAGGAAAAACTTTTAATAATTCACTCATTAAAACAAGATGAGTCAAATAGTTGAAAAGACGCGTAGGCGTGGGTGTAGTAGATATAGAATCGGTGGAGAATTGATCCATTTTTTTGATATTAGACTTATTTCTAAGGGGTTGTTCCACGTCTGGATCTAATAAAAAATTCATCAAAAAATCACGCACGATTTTTTGATTGGGCTCTCTAAAAGTTTTAGCAGCAGAATGAGTACTTAAGCGGCTACCTTCAAAAGACCACTGGAGATATTTCTCTAAATCTAAATCTTTAAAAGTTAAAGTAGGAGCTTCGGGTATTTCTTCACTATTCAAAATTTCATCCATTAATTGACGTACTTGTATCCATTTTTCACGAACGCTTGGATTTTTTGTGAATTCTCTTAAAGCAAGTCTAGAGAGCTCTTGTTCGTGCTCATTTCCTATAAGACTTGCCGTTTGTTGATTGATGAGTTGGAAATTTTCTGTAAAAAGAGTGCTTAACTGAGCCAGTTTTTGACTTCCTTGTTGAAATTGAGCATACTCACGATCTAGAGAAGAAGGCCTCTTTACTTGGGCTTGAGTATGAGAACGTTGCCTAGAAGAAACTTCATTCCCCTGAGAAGATTGTTCCTTTCCTGCCCAGACTTCTATAAGATTTGCGACAGATTTTACCTTCTGCTCTCCTCGAGGAGAAAGAAGTTTAGGTAGTTGTTTAGAAGAATTAGTAGTAGAAGGAGGTAGGGGAACAATCGTATTATGTTCTGGTTTCAGTTGAGAAAAATCTAGATTAGCAAGTTTGACTCTGGGTTTGGGAGTGGGCTTAAGAGGATCGAATTTTGCAGGTTCTTTCGGTGGTGAACCCACAGTTGTTGGAATATTATACATAAATAACCTATCATTATATGATTTTGTTAGTTATTAATTTAGATTTTATTTTAAATCATTAGAATATAGATCATTATGCCTAAATGATTCTAATTTTGCCAGAATAAAATTCTGTTATCAATATTTAAATAGATGAGATAAGTGTAATATAAAAATCAATCTCTTAAGTGTGATACCATTTCCAGAAAATAACGTCATATTTGAGCGCGTCAAAACCTCGGGATTCAA
>JASBUW010000067.1 GCA_030147755.1 Parachlamydiaceae bacterium | reverse complement strand
TAGATTGCAAAATTGGTAATGGTGATGGAAAATCGGTAATATTTAAGCTGCATTAGAAACAGGCCGAGACGGCCTGATTACCTTCTTTACCTCGACGAAAGGAGGGGATCTGAACGGTTACCTCTGATGTGATTTTGAACTTGCGAGGGAGACATCGCTAAAACTTGTTCAACTGATAGTTGTCCACAAAGAATCAAGTTTTTAAGTATTACAAGCTTGCTGATATTATCTTTATTAGTGTTCAATCCTTGAACGGCTGAAATTTTATCTTGTAGAATAAGATTTTGGATTAAACCTAGCGTTGTTTTTTGATCATCTGTTAAAACGTCAGCCTCTGCCTGTGAAATTTTCCGTGCTAAAATAAGTGTTTGGAGATTCTTAAGATTATCAATGGTGCGTATAAATCTTTCCGTAATGCGATCATCTTCATCTGGTTGACGTGGCTTCACAGATGTTTTACGAGATTTAGAAACTGGAGTAGGCAGCGAGGCATCGTCTTGAGTTCTTTTACCTAAACAAGCTGTCTGCGTTTGTTGAGCACTGGCTTCTATTGCTGTAGGAGGAGATGCATTAAAAAATGGATCCTTTAAATTTAGGTCAGTACTTTCATTTTCTTCTGATAATGGTTGAGAAAGAAAACTAGGGGCAGGCTGAGTGGCTGGAAGAGGATGATTTAATAGTTTCAGGATTTTCTCTACGGTAAATTTTTCAATATGCTTTTTTAAATGTATTTGATCAGCTTTGTGAATGTCAAATGCATCTGGGTTCTGAATGAGTTGTGCGAGTCGTTGTATTCTTTTTTGAATAGCCTTCGAATAAGTGTGGGAGGCCGCTGCAGGGATCACTTGAATGCCATGCTCTTTTAAACTATTAGTCAACGGGATATTCTGTTGTTCAAACATTTCCATGAGTGCATAAATAAAAGTAAAAGCACTAGATGGCTCACTTGAATTGACTGATAAATCTAAAATTTCTAAAATAGTTTGTTGGGTTTGAGGGGATATAGGTAACAACATTTTGACCTCTGTAAATAATTTATTAACGTCAGTAAAATAAATATTAGAAAATAATCGTAAGTCTTTAGGAAATAAAAAACTACAAAAAATGTTCAGAATACAATGGAGCTTTAATCAAGTCTTTTATAGATCAAACTATTCATAAAATGATTTATCATTATCCTAAAGCCATTTTAAAGAAACCCTTCTTTTGTCTTTATTAAAGTTTTTCTTGTTATTTCACACATATTGTTGCATAAATCCAAGACTAAGAGAAGTGGACAACGTGGACTTCGTGGACGACGTGGACATAAAATTTTGTGAGAGCTATTCAAATTTTATAAATTTAGCTAGTTAAATCTTTGCATTATGTCCACGTCGTCCACGAAGTCCACGTTGTCCACTTCTCTTAGTCTTGGATTTATGCAACGGCACTAGAAATTTGAGAACGCGCCCTAATATGAGGACTCATATGAAGATTTATTCCCTATTAACGACTCTAGCTTTGGCTATATCTTCGCTAGGAGCCGTCGAAAAAACGCTACCGATAGACATGCAAAAAATGATGGATCAACCCAAATATGCGCATGCGATCTGGGGACTTTATGTGAAAGATCTGCAAACAGGCACTATTCTTTACGATTTAAATTCAAATGCGATGTTTTCACCGGCTTCTACTTCTAAGCTTTTTACCATTGCTGCCCTTTTAGAGGCATATGGGGACGATTACCGCTTTAGAACTCCTGTTTATGCGACAGGTCCCATTAAAGAAGGACAGCTTCAGGGGGATTTAGTGCTTGTGGCCCAAGGAGACTTGACAATGGGTGGTCGACAACCGAATGCAAACACGATTGCATTTACCAAAATGGATCATACCATTGCTAACGAAGTTCCAGGAGCGATTTTAACACCGGAGAATCCTTTGCATGCTTTTAATGAGCTTGCTAAACAAGTGGCTCAAAAGGGTATCAAAGAGATTACAGGTAATGTCATAATCGATGACACGCTGTTTGAAAGCGTTGAAAAGCGCGGGATGATGGTTTCTCCTATCATGGTGAATGAAAATTTAATCGATCTCTTAATTAACCCGTCTGAAGTGGGTCAAGAAGCCAAACTGTATTGGCGTCCGCAAGTTCCAGGCTATACTGTTGAAAATCAAGTGAAAACTGTTGCCAAAGAGGGTCAATTAGCCCTTGAAGTCAGTGCAGATAAGACAGGTAAAAAAATTGTGATTAAAGGGACGATTCCAATCGGTCAACACAATATTGTACGCACATCAAACATTGTGCATCCTGCCTCTTTTGCTCGCGAAGCCTTCATTCAGGCTTTACAACAAGAAGGTGTCAAAGTCAAGTCTTCTAAAGGCTCTGCAGACAAAGAGGTTGCTTTAAAGTCTTACAAAGAGCAACAAGAAGTGGCACTATGGACTTCACCACCACTTTCAGAATATGCTAAATTGATTTTAAAGGTCAGTCACAACCTGGGTGCCAATCTGGCGCCTTTGCTGCTTGCAGTAAAAAAGGGCAAGAAGACTTTTAATGAAGGGATGCTGTTATTAGGTGATTTTATCACAAAAGATGTCAAGCTATCGCCGGATTCTTTTGTGTTTATTGATGGAGCAGGTGGTAATGAAAATCGCTTAACGCCACAGGGTGAAATCACTCTTTTGGAGTATATGTATAAGAAGGGTGCACCGCAATTTACACGCTATTTCGATGCTTTGCCTATTCTGGGAGTAGATGGATCTTTAGAAGACTTTGGTAAGAAAACCCAGGCTGTAGGCAAAGTAAGAGCAAAGCCTGGGACTGGTGTGGCATTCAATTTGTCTACAAACAAATTCTTTTTGATTACGCAGGCCTTTAGTGGTTATATCGAAGGTAAAAATGGTCATCTGCTCGCCTATATGGTTGTGGTCAACAATGGGTCGATGCCTACTATCGACGCTATCTTTCCTATTTTTGAAGATTTCAGCCTACTTTCTAACATGATTTACGAGCATTCGAATGAAAAAAATAAATAACCCCTCAGCTAATTGCCAAAATTTTAACGCAGAGGCGCAAGAGACGCGAAGGCGCGAAGAAAAGCAAGAAAATGATCATAAAACAGCTTTGAATCCACCTTGTCTTCCTTCGCGCCTTCTCGTCTCTTGCGCCTCTGCGTTAAAATTTTGGCAATTAGCTGAGTAGAGTAGTTAAGTAGTTACACAATGAATGACCAGAAAAAACGTAATTTAAGACATTCTTTAGCGGTGTCGCACTTCAATCACGCATTTCTTTTCAGCCAATTCATCGATTAATTCGGATAAGAGCTCCTGATTTTCTTTATCCAAATTGGCATCCCACTCGTCTAATAGTAAAACATCTACATCGACGCGATTCAAAATTTCCATCAAGCGATTACGTAACGATTCACCTGTTGAATATTTATTGGTCTCTGACATGAAACTCAGCTGATTTTGAGTAGGCAAGAAGAAAGCGCGGTCACATAACGTATTCTTAACCAACATCAGCAGAGTGGACTTACCTGCTCCATTTTCTCCGCGCAAAGTCACGCGACCTGATCGTGTTGTATGTATGAGTAATTCTTGATAAGAAGAAATACTATAAGGACCCGCCAGCGAAATATGTTCATCCGGAACAGCCGTAGACAAAATAGAAGAAGCCACTTGAATCTTGGGCCATTTGATTTTCTTTTCCATCGCTAAATGCGAGTCCCTAATAGGCTGAATCGCTTTGTAAATGGACACCAGCTTGCTACGGTGCATGGCCCAGCGGAAAATCAAGCTCAAGGTTTGATAAGTGTAAGATAAAATTGTAAACAGCACCGGTAACGTCACGAGAAAGGCCGTTAAATCAGGAACGCTTGTCCTATGGGAATACACATAGTACACCACTACACCAAGAGAGGGAATAGATGTTAAAAGCGAAATCACGATCGCTAGAATTTGGTCAAATCGCTCTAATTCGACATTCTTCTGCAAGCAGCGCTTCAAGCGCTGTGAGGTTTTGTCTTGCCAGAGTTTGAAATTATAAAAATTACCCAACAAGACATTGTCCCAGGCTGCTAAAAGCGATTGATAAAGATCTAAACGGGCTGTCAATGCTTTTTGCGTGAGACGACGTTGAATACGGCGCTTGGCTTTCATGACAGTGACGACGGTTAATACGCTTAACGCATAGGCCACACCAAATAAAGGCTCTACAACGATAGACAAAGCGAAAATATTGAAAAAGACGCTAATAATGTAACTATAAAGCTCAAACACGTAATCAATCAATAATTGCAAGGCATTCGGACCCTCAGCAGTTAAAATGGAGAGTTTTTCTTCTTTAATCCCTTTATTGCTCCATTCCCCAATTTGATTGCGGTTAGAATCCACAAACGCATTGATAAATGAACGCTGCGCTTCTTGTTTCCAAGAAATTTTAATGATGTTGGCAATACATCCCGGAATATAAGGAAAAATGAGAGATCCTAAATAGAGGAATAAAAATAGAAAAAAGGGTTCGCCACTAATGATTTTTTTCATCATCGTGACTAACCAAATCGTTGCGGATGCCTCTATAATTTGCTGAAAAGTCAATAAAGCAAAACATCCCATTGCCCAGCGATTAGTGAGAAGACCCCAAAATTGCTTGAGAATGCGCGGAGATTTAGTATCAAACATAAAACGCGCTGTAGTCCATCTTTTATTTGTTATTATTATTAGACTTCTTACACAAGAAGCTTATTTATAAAAGAACTTGCTAATATTCTATCATCCCTTGGTGTTATGAACAAGTTATGAATTGATTATTTTATCTTTTTAATTATAAACACTTTGTGAACAGGTTTTTTAGTCGAATATTTCAAACTAAAAACTTCTCTATTCGCTAATTGAAAGAAAAAATGCCAGAAAATCGGTTACTCTAAGTTTGATGCAGAGCAGAATAAATAGATTGATTATCAGACGCTTGCTCTAAAGAGCGTTCGGATTCTTGAAGATAAGCGCGAATTTTGGTGAGTTGTGGAGATTCTTGTAACGAGGCGATTAACTCATTATTTTTTTCGATGGCTTGGCAGACACGCATAAACGTAATGGATTCGATAGAGCGTGCAGGCTGATAACCAATCGTTTTATCGCGGTAGGAAACAGCAGATAAAATATTTTCTTTTTGCAAAGCCTCTAAAAGGACTTGTAGATGATTTAAAGACATGCCTAACTCATGTGAAAGAGAGCGATCTGTTTGAGGGGGCTGTCCTAAGACAAAAGACTCGATGCAGCGATAGGTAATGAGAAGAGCGGCAGCTTTACTGGCGATAGGAACAAGGTTGCGTGAGGGAACAAAAAGGTCATTTTCTAACTCAAAAGCGATTTCAGCACCTGCCAATAAGATCAGCCAGCTAATTTGTAACCAAATGAGAAAGAGGGGAAGGGCGGCAAAGCTACCGTAGATCGCCCCATAACTAGAGGCTCCGATTTGAAAACGAATGTAGATCCATTGCCATAATTGAAAAGCGGTTCCTCCTAGAATACCGGCAATAATGGCTGAACGAAAATACACTTTGGTGTTGGGCATAAAAAGATAAACAAACGTAAATAGCACCCAGCTTAAGAAAAAGGGAAAAAGTTTCAGGATAAACAATAAAACCGGGCTAATCGCTTCAAAGACGATATTTTCATGTGCCGTTTCACTAATGCGCGTACTTAAAAAAAGGGTAATGCTGCTCGATGTCACAAAGAAAATGGGACAAATGATCATGGTGGCTAGATAGTCGCTCAATTTACGCGTATAAGAGCGAGCAAAACGAGTTTTCCAGATACTATTCAAAGCCGTTTCCACATTGTTTAAGAGGCCTAAAACAGACCAAAGTAAGATGATGGTTCCGACTCCCGCGATTAATCCTCCCTGTACGCTTTGCAACCAAGAGTAAGCAAATTCAATCAGCTTTTCAGAGACTTCAGGTTGCTCTAAAAAGCGTTGGCGAATTTCTGCTTCCATGGCTTTATCAAATCCAAATCCTTTGGCAATGCCAAACAAAACAGCTAAGACGGGTACAATCGACAGCAAAGAATAAAAAGTCAAAGCAGAAGCTTTAGAATAGCAATCATCTTCAATAAACCCTTGTGAAGCATCAACAAACACTTTCCACGCGCGTTTCCAAAAAGAAGGGGAGGTGGGTTGGGAAGAACCTGTTTTATGATGGGGCTGTAGACGTTCATTCAAAGTTCTTCTAAGCATGGCGGCCTAATGGATTCGCGGTTTGAGTAAGGTTGAGTTAGCGTTTTTCTCCTTTGTGCTTTCTGTGTCCTCTGTGGTTAATGAGTAAAATAACCACAGAGGACACAGAGAGCACAGAGGAGAAAGAAAATTATCTCAAATATAAACTATTAGGAATTTTAAGGCACTTCAAACAGTTGCAAATACGATTCATCTCAACAAGGAAATTCCCGTCTATTAAATAGAAAATTTGATTTATTTTTAATCATAAGCTACTCTCTTAAGTTATCAGACATATAAAATGAAAAGATTCTATGAATAAAATATTTTTTATTATTGGAGCTTCAGGATCAGGTAAAACGACAATTGTAAAAGCCTTAGAAAAAAATTCTTTCTTGAATTACACAATTCACTATTTCGATAGCATCGGAGTTCCTTCTTTTGAAGACATGTGCTCACTTTATAAGGGTCCTGAGGAGTGGCAAAGAATCAAGACGCATGAATGGGTTAAACAAATTAAAGAAAAATTTTTAGTTCATTCCTCTGCCATCTTAGATGGGCAAACAAGGCCGCAATTTATCGAAGAAGCCTGCTCTCAACAAGAAATTCCTGCCTATGAAATTATTTTATTAGATTGCTCTGATGAGAAAAGAAGAGAAAGGCTAATTAAACGCGGACAAGCAGAGCTTGCTGATCAATCCATGATGAATTGGGCACAATATTTAAGGGAGCAATGTCAACAAAAAGGTTATCCTATCATTAATAATACGCAGCTGACGATTAATGAAACACTTAATAATTTATTATTTTACTTGTAATGCAATAGAATATAATTAAGTTAGTTTTTCTTCGCTTGAAGGAAGAGTAAATGTCAAAATAGTTTCGCTATCAAATTTAATTTCATTTATTCCTTCTTTAAAGTAAGCTTTTTCGCCCTCTTTTAGGCTCTGTCCATTTACTTCAATGAGAGGTATATTTCCGCCACCTGTTTCTTGAAAGTTTAATACCCTAAAAATAAGTGCATTTTTCTTTCCAGGTTCTATCTCTATCCCAATTTTTGCTATCATTGATTCACCATTATTCACCATACCTATGCCAGTAAAACCAATATGGTGATCTATAACTGAGATACAAGTTGCGTTAGGTTCCGTTAAAATTTTTAATTTCCCCTCTATTATATTTTTACCTGTTCTATTTCCTCGATCCACATTAAATAGTGAAGGTAGATCTTTAGTTACTTGTAATCCATCCTTAGAGAGCGTTGCTCGAAGAGGTGTTTGCTCTTCCTCCATTTTTGATCCTCTTCCACAGAGTCTTACAGCAGCATAAATTCCATGTAAAATTCCAGCAGACAAAACACCAATAGTAACAGTTGCCACAAGATAAACCTTTTTTTCCGTTTCTCCTTTCCACTGTATTTTATCATCTGATAGAAGGGAGAGTGGATTAAATAGTTTTGCAGCTGAGAATTCACCAAATTGGATATCAGAAGCCATAATTAAACTCTTTTTAATAAATAATGGTTAAATAAAATTTATTTACTTTTAATTGAACTATGTATAATTATATTTAATTTTGCTTGTAAAAGCAAGTATATTATTTAGTAATTACATTTGAGTTATCAGACTTTGAGATGGCGTGATGCGTTTAGTGAATAATTCTATTGATTAAATAATTCATAATAGGGATTATTTATAGGATTCGGGTTAATTGCTTAAAATTTATTTCAAACAATACTTATGAAAATTATTATAAAAGGAGAAATCATGAAAACTTATGAATGCACAGAATCAAAATTATTAACAGGTTTTACTGACCTTTATATGGGTTTTTTCGACAGCCGTCGTTATGGAATTAAGGATCGTCGTCATCTTGTACAAAGTAATATTAGCAAGTTTTAATTATTATCAGACGTGCATAATTTTCTTGCTTGCTAATATTATTTTGATGGATTACTTTGCGGATTTTAATCTTACAAGGCTTAATAATGGGGCTTTGGACATGTAAATCTATTTCAGAGATGGCAATTGCCAATGAGAAAGATCCGCACCAATTGCAGCGACATTTGGGTTCTAATCAGTTGATCATGATCGGAATAGGGGGAATTATTGGAGCAGGCCTGTTTTCGATTACAGGGATTGCTGCGGCGCAAAATGCAGGACCTGCTATTCTCATTGCTTTTGTGATTGCGGCGATTGGCTGCCTCTTTGCAAGCTTATGTTATAGTGAACTTGCTTCGATGATTCCGGTAGCGGGGAGTGCTTACAATTATGCTTATGCAGCGATGGGGGAATTTGTTGCTTGGTTAATTGGATGGGACCTCATTTTAGAATATGCTATTGGAGCTGCCACGGTTGCTATTAGTTGGTCGGGATATGTCGTGTCTTTATTGCGCGATTTAGGAATTCATCTTCCCATGGCTCTTATTACTTCGCCTTGGCAACCTGTCACGTCTTCAGAAGGAATATCTATTTACGGCATGATCAACTTGCCTGCTTTATTGATTGTGATTGCTCTTTCCTGTTTGCTGATATTAGGCATTAGACAATCCGCCTTAGCTAATGCATGCATGGTGATGATTAAAGTGACTGTTGTGGTGATTTTTATTGCTGTCGGGGTTTTCTATATCAATTATGACAATTATCATCCTTTTTTACCTGAAAATACAGGCAAGTTTGGAGAATTTGGATGGAGTGGTGTTTTAAGGGCTGCCGGAGTTGTTTTTTTTGCATATATTGGATTTGATGCTGTTTCTACGGTTGCTCAAGAAACTAAAAATCCGCAAAAAAATCTTCCTATAGGCATTATAGGATCGCTTGTCATTTGTACGATCTTGTACCTTCTCTTTTCTTTTGTGATGGTCGGATTGGTGAATTACAAAGAACTAAATGTAGCAGCACCAGTTGCATTAGCCATTGAACAGACACCTTTTGTTTGGCTGCAGGGGCTGATTAAACTTGCTGTTTTAATGGGTTTAACTTCTGTGGTTTTAGTTTTGCTTTTAGGACAATCGCGTATTTTCTATGCCATGTCTTATGATGGTTTGCTTCCACCTTTTTTTTCAAAGATCCTTCCTCATTATCACACGCCCTGGATTTCTAATTTGATTTTGATGTGTTTTGTTGGATCAATAGCGGCTTTTGTACCTTTAGAGATCGTAGGGCATATGACAAGTATTGGAACTCTATTAGCTTTTGTTATTGTGTGCCTAGGTGTTTTGATCTTGCGTTACAAAGAACCTCATTTGCGACGCTCGTTTAGAGCTCCGTGGGTGCCCTTTGTGCCAATCATGGGCATTCTCATTTGTTTGTTGATGGTGGTTTCACTGGGTGTTGAGACATGGATTCGGCTTATTGTATGGTTAGCCATTGGCCTTATTTTCTATTTTTTTTATGGTCGTCATCATGCACAGTGCCAAAAAGAATAATAGTAGTCGATTTATTCAATGGTTTTTGTTTGTGTCAATAAATAACGGAAAAAATCAACTGATTTTCAAAAGGTTGGTTAACTTAGTTCTAGGGAGATTTGTAGGCTTATAACGTGTCAGTATGTATTTATTTATCGTACATACTGACATAATTATAGTCAAATTGACGGATTTCTCTCTTGAATTTGAGAATAAGGTAAAAAAAGTGAATTATTCCACTTTTTTTAAGAAATCAGGATCAGCAAATAGGTCCTCAATGAATTCATCTCATAATACTACTCGCTTATCTTTAAACAGCTTCAGCATCGGCTTCTTGTTGAGCCTCTTGACAAGCTTTTTGCCAACATCTGGTGACGAAAGTGCCTTGCAACTCTTTATGAGCGGCTGATTTTAAGTCTTTAAGAATATTCTTAGCGCGTAGAGTATCAGGCTCTTCTTCAAATTTAGATGAATCTTGCATAGCCGGTTCTAAAACAGCACCGTCAGCTTGTGTATAATTTTGACGCATTTGGTCAATTAAAAGTTTGGTGGGGCCATTGAAAAAACTGGGAGTAGCTTCATTACGTTTATCTCCAAAAGTATAAATATAAACCGCGCGTGTTAGAGCAAACACATAAATATCAGGATCTGCCTCTAAAATTTTCTCTCTTGCTTCTGTGTCAATTTGGCCAGGTCCCAGAATAAATTCTTTGAAAAACTCAGTGCCTTCTTCGATGTTATTATTCATATTTTGTCCCGCTCTGATGAGGGGATGGGCTTGAGCAGCTTGTTGCCCTAAGAGGCGGATATGATGATTAATCATCCAGTCTGCCACATAGAGTATATCTTCAGAACGGAAAAAGGTGACGTCGAAAAAATTAAAATCATTCGCATTGCGATGGTGATAAATATAATTTCCCTGTCTAGCTGCCAAAACTTGAAGAATTGCAAAAGCGACTTCAAAAGCTATTTTAAGAGCTGCTTTAAAAACTTGACCGCGTGGCCAATGATCCATTGAAAAACGCGCAAAGGATTCATGAGTAAAAACATTTGTGCAAAAGGGATTAAAAACAGTGGCATTACCCACATTCCAAAATAAAGTAAATCCGCTGCTTTGAAAAAGGGGATAAATCATATGCATTGGACGAGAAGAAACTAACAATAAAGGTAAAGTGCCCACTAATAAGATAGAATAAGCAACTGTTTCAATCGCTGCTGTCACACATAAAAGGCTCACAGCAACCTCTGTTCCCACAACTTTGCCGTAATAAATCACTTTATTATTAATGCGTTCTCCACCTAATATCCAATTTTCTTCGGTTCCTTGCGGATTTCTAAATTTTAAAATTTCAGTTGTCACATAACTAGATAAGCATCTCGTAGGATTCATAGAATAACCTTTTATTAATTGTGTTTTTATTTTAATTACAGTAAATGTTACAAAAATAAATTGCAAGATAAAAGTTATATAACAGAGAAATTTTACTAATATTATCAGACCTTTTAAAGTAAGGATTTTGTTTCTCTCTAAGACCTAATATCGAATTCTTGCTTTTTTTTGTGCAATTTTGATATAATTAAAAATCTTATTGAAATCATTAGTATTTAATTAGGTGGTAATAAATGTTTTCATTTCATAAAAAGTTGTTTGTTTTCTTTGCATTTTTACAATTGAGTGCAGTTCAAATTACAGCTGAAACAACCTCACACATTGCTTATGCTTCTGCTTGGACAGGCGGTGGTATTGCCAAAGGGCTTAATGAGGAATTGAATCTCGCTCAAGAACAAGCTTACAATGAAAGTCAATTCTTTGAATTAGTGGAAATATCCATTACTCCTGAATGGGGCTACGCTTATATTCTTTATAACCTTTCGAATAGAAAGGGTGAAACAAATTCATTTATCACGCAAGTTGCTTATATTTCAGCTTGGACAGGTGGAGGCATTGCAGAGGGGCTTCAAAATGAAATTGATTCTCTTCAAGATTCTGCTTTTAATGAAAACAAACTCATTAATATCACAGATATTAAAATAGCACCTGAATGGGGTTATGGTTACATTATCTACGAAATTTCAAAGCAATAGTAAGCTTAGTAGACAGTAATTGGTCAGTACGCCAAGATAAGTTAATCTTAATGCGTTAATAACATCCGTGCGATTCGGAGGGGGGGAACAGCCATTCCTACCCTTTTAACGAGGCATCTGAACACGTTCAATTTTCAGCAGAGGATTAGATTGCTTTAAAATTTTTTCAAAATTCTTAGGGAATATTTCATCCCTGACTTTTAAAACACGTAAAGAAGAGAGTTCCTTGAGCTGTTTTAAGTGTTCTTCTTTAATTTGGAAACAATGTTCGATATTTAATTCCTGTAAATTAGAAAGGGCTTTTAAATAGGCAAAACCCTTCTCTGTCAGTCTTCGGCAGCCACTTAAGTTTAAAACTTGCAAAGAAGAAATATGTTGTAAATGAGCTAAGCCATCATCTGTCATGTTTGTACAAGTAGATAAATTCAAATTTTTCAAAGGACATCCTTTCAGATACTCTAATCCTTTGTCTGTCAAATTGCTACAATTAGCTAAATTTAAAACTTGCAAAGAAGAAATATGTTGTAAATGAGCTAAACCATCATCTGTCATTTCTGCACAACCAGACAAATTCAAATTTTCCAAGGGACACTCTTTCAGATTTTCTAAGCCTTTACTTGTTAAACTATTACAATAAGACACCGCTAAGCTTCGTACAGGAAGTGTTTGTAAATACTCTAGCCCTTTGTCTGTTATATGCCACTGGCAAGATAGTTCTAAGCTACGTAAAGAAAGGTCTTTTAAACATTCCAGATCTTTGTCTTTCAGATTGTTGGAAGATATTTTTAAGTTTTGTAAAGAAGAAAAACTTTGTAAGAGCTTTAAATATTCATTCGTGATCTGGTGACAATAAGACAACTCTAGTGTCTCTAAATGCGGAAGAGCTGTTAAATGATTTAACCCTTTTTCTGTAAATTTTTGACAACTCTCTAAATTTAAAACGCGCAAAGAAAGAAGATGTTTTACATGCTCTAAATAGTCATCTGTGAGTTGATCAAAATATGATAGCCTTAAAGTGTGCAAAGAAGAACAATTTTTTAAATAGGCTAGTCCTTGAGCAGTGAATTGTAAATTTCCTCTTGTTAAATTTAAATCTTCTAAAAAAGAAAGTTGTGCCAATTGTTGTAAATCCTTATCTGTTATCCCAATACCAGGCCCTAGACTTAATTTCTTTAATTTAGGATACAAGCGAGGTATAGCTTGCAAATGACCTTTTAGAACCTTATTCACTATGATCGGATCTAAATATAATTCTGTTTCTTCCTTAACTTGTTCATTGATAGGGCCCACATGAATAAGGTTTGCATTTATATTCTTTAGATTTTGCAACTGCGACCGAAACCAGTAGCTTTTTATAAGAAAATAACAGGCACATAATAAACTTAAAGCTAATAAAGCCACCACCACCACTTTTTTGTGATACAAGGTAGGAGAAGGTGAAACCACTTTAGCTAAATAAATAGGAAAACTAGAGGGTAAAAAAGAATGAACCGACAACATGTCTAAAACCTTTTATTGTAGGAAATAGATTAAAAAAAGATAATGAAAATTCACTAATTAAATATTATATAGCGCAAAAATAATAATCAACGAATATCATTTAAAATAAATTAAAACTAGACAATTATTTAATGGTAGATTAATATAACATAAATTCAAATTAAACTAGGTGTTATTTATGAAAGTTTATCCATCATTTATAGGTTCAATTTCTAATTTTTTTCAAATAAACTTACCAAAGCATTTAAATTCGACCCAAAAGAGAGTCACGGCTCTTGTTCTGATTGTTTTAGGAACGTTAACGACCTGTTTTTACTTATATCGTTGGTGTTCTAAAGAGAGGTTAAATGTTATTAAGCAAGAAAAGCAACTCTCTTCACCTCTGCCTATTCCTGCTTTACTTATTGATCCTCTGAAAACAGCTTCTCCTGTACTTGAAGAAAAGAAAAAAAACGATGTACCATTACAAGATGAAAAACATGAAGAATTACAAGACCATGAAGAATTACAGGACAAAGGTAAAGAACAAGAAGGTGAAAAAAAGTTAGTAGAACATGTTGAAAATAATAAATTAGCACAAGATCTTCTTTTCATAGAACCAGAAACGGTTCAAAAACCGGTTCAAGATACGCTTGACTCGCCAAATGAAGAAGAAAAAGTAACTCCTGAACTTGTGATCGAAGCCGAACAAAGCGCTCCAAAAGAGTCTCAAGAATCTATTTTACAATATTTTGAAACTTTTACACTTCAGGCGGCATTTGAAGATGGGGATAAAATTGCACAATTTTCTCAGGAAGATCTTCTTTCTGATCAACCTTTCAAGCTTCTTAAACGTTTTCATTCATGGCAATTGAAAATAGGGAAAAAAGCCCAACTACCAGACACAGCTACAGCCTTTTTACGCTATCGAAATGAAGTGTTTTTACTCAATCAAATATTTGAAAATTGGGATAAACGCCTGTTTGGATATACACGTGATGATCTCAAAAATATTCAAGCAACAGTTGATTATGCAAGAGAAAAAATTTTTCCGAGAGCTTTAAAACTTTTTAAAGAAATGGATAATTCAGCAGAACTATGTAAAGAAACATTACGCATTAGAATGGCTTTAGATAGGTTAGCTTACCCTAGATGGCAAGCTTTACAATCTCCTGACATCGAATTAGAAGAAGATTATTCTTACGCAATTCCAATAGGCTTAAGAACTGAATATTCTAACCACTGGTTAAGCTTCATGGTTGAATATAATGCTAAAAATAATCAATTAGAAGTAGACAACAAAGAATATGGAATTGTATCTGGACAAGTGACAAATTTTATAACAAAACCTTTAGCTTACTGCGGATCTTCTAATTCTCGTGAAATTATTATTTTGGATCCTAATCCTAAAAATTCACCTCGTTTAAACACATGCTATGAAACGTTCAAAGCATTAATTGTTGGAGAATCTAAAGCTTACGGGCAAAAACTTAGCTTAGACAAAATTCTTAATATGTTGATGTCTTTCATTCGTCAAGATGTTTATGAAGTACATTCTAAGCAATTAGAACAACATGTAGAGGATATTTTTGATGAAGAACTTGTAGCAGGTAACCAAGTGATTACTCGATTAGATGGTAGTCGTATTCCTCTAATCTCTTTAGAGACTTATCTAGAAAAGAAAAAGGGCGTATGCCGTCATTTAGCTTTTACGGCAGCTTATCTTTTGGATCGCTTACAAAATGATCCTGAGGTGTTTTTGGATAAAAATAGAGGAGTAGTACGCTTGGTTCGACATAATTTGACTAGAAATAATCAAATGATTGGTGCGCATACCTGGGCCAATTTTATCTCGGATAATGGGGAATCATGGCACTTTGACCCTATGTGGGGCATATGTAAAGATTTTGAAAAAGGAGCAAATTATAATAGTCTTTATAGAAGCTATGGTTTAGGAGTAGAAGATGCCAAAGAAAAAGCTCGCATCATTCGCCTGACAAGAACAAAGAATTAAAATAAAAAGCTGAGCATAAACCTACTTAGGTTTGTAAAAGTTCAATGCATACCGTATAAGTTCAGTGTATACCTATGAGTGTGTCACTTTGGTCTCTTTAAATATTGGCCGAAGTGCACATTTACTGCTTAAGCGCATTTGTTGTTGCACTACGCAGCGTATAGGTTCACTGTGTACATAGACTGTTTGCCCTTTGTGCGGTAGCACTATAACTGCATTAGCCCAGACCGAGCGCGTTTAGCGCTCGTTCTGGGATTTAACGTACAATATATTGCACTGCGGTTAGCAGTGCTACACGGACTCTGAATAGTTGCACTGCTAACCGCAGTGCTCATGAAATGGCTTTTTTCCCAGAACGAGCGCTAAACGCGCTCGGTCTGGGCTAATGCAG
>JASBUW010000056.1 GCA_030147755.1 Parachlamydiaceae bacterium | reverse complement strand
GTGGACTTCGTGGACCGAGTGGACATGAAACTATGCGAAAAACTATTCAACAACAGTTAAATATGTCCACTCGGTCCACGAAGTCCACGTCGTCCACGAAGTCCACGATGTCCACAACCCTTATGCAACACTGCTAGTGTCGTTTGCTCTTTCTTATGTTTAAAACAGTTTATAAAACCTTAATATTAAAGCTTTATTATAAATAATGAGGTTTAATTGCCTTAAAACAAAGTATTTACCAATGAATTCGTGAGGTATAAAATGTCTGTTAATTCTGTTGGAGATTCTAGAGTTCCACAGGATCCTTCTATAAGCCTTGTACCCCTCCAACCCGCTACTGACATAGAAGCTCAAAAAGCTGATTTGCAACAAAAATTAGATGATACAAATAAAGAAATAGATAGATTATGGTCCGCCGTACAAGAAGAACTAGAAAATGAACAAAATCAAACAGGTGAGATCCCTAAAACATGGGCTAGCCCGGCAATGAATGAAATGATTCGCAAACTGTGGGAAAAAAATTCTCTACAAAATGAATTAAATAAATTAAATGGATTACCAGAATCTGAATCCCCTGTCTTAAAATACCCCTTTTCTACCGAGACAAATCAAGCAGAGAAACAAAGAATTTCAAAAAAAGAAATCGATGATTTGATCGCAGTTATTGTCGCCCAGATGATAGAAAGCAATACTTTAGATCCAGTAGAAGTAAACCGTAGAAAGAATAAAGAAAATTCAGCAAAACCCTATGGTTTGACTTAAACAAAAGCATGAAAAATGAATATAAATAGAAATTTTTTTCCTATTTATTTTAAATTTTAAATATTTTAAATAATTTTGTATTAATTTAATTAAATTAGATTTATAATAAATATAAAGAGCGATTGTTGTTAAAAACAATCTTTTTAATTAATAAAAACTAAGAGGTATATAATGACTATTGATACTGTTAATAATGATCATCCATCTAATATTGCATGGACCTCTCTTCAACCATCACAAGCCGAAGAAACTCAAGCTGAAGAAGTTGAAGAAACGCAAACACCTGAACAAATACAAGAAGACATCAGAAATCTAAATAATGAGATTGCTAAATTGATTGCAAATGCAGCTAAGCTGTTAGACGCTGGTATGAGTATGGATTCCGATGCATTTAAGAAAGTATATGATAAAATCAAGAGCCTATATAACGATCGAGAAACTAAACAAAAAGCCTTAGATAAAGCAACTGGTAATACCAAAGATCCAGAAACTGATCCAACTAATGATCCATTCTATATTATGTCAGAGATTTTAGATGCTATGGAAGAGAAAGACTTACAAGCAGAACTTAAAGACGCCATGAAGGAAAGTATAGAGAAGTTGAATCGGGATGTAGCAATAGCATTGGATGCAATTGTGAGTGCTATAGTGGGAAATATGTCTGGAGGCGGAGGTGGGACGAAAAAAATCAGCACAGATGATGACAAAGATTCAACCTCAACATCAACAGCAAATGGACTCATGGATCTTATTAAGCAAACTGAAGAGTCTAAAAATAAAGGCACAGATAAAACAGAAGGAAACACAGACACCGGCAATAATGTAGAAGATACCGAAACACCCAAAGAGCTTACTGATTCTCAACCAGCTCCTGACACAGATTCTCCACCTAATACTTAATCTTAACCTCTCTTTGATGACAAAAAAAATGGCCACATTTTCATGCGGCCATTTTTATTATAAGAAAAGCTTATTTCTTATATTCTTTAGACATAGAAGCTTCTGATGAAACAGAAACATCTTCAGCGCCATATTTTTGCATGACATTTTTAATACGATCAGCCCAATCATCTGAAAGAGCACGAACCGATAATAAAATGCCGCCTTCTTTTAGGCGATTTTCATAGCGTTTTGCTTCGTATTCAGGAATTCCACTTCCTATCAAAGCACCTATGATTCCTCCTAAAGTACCGCCAGCACCAATACCGCTTAAAGTCGCCATTAAAGGTCCGGCTGCAATAAAAGGTCCCATACCAGGAATCGCTAATGCACCAATTCCTGCTAAAAGTCCTAATGTACCACCAATAAGGCCGCCTGTTGTAGCGCCTGTTGTAGCACCTTCAGGAGCTTTTGTGTGCTTTTCATGACCCAAGCCACCCTGATCTCCAGCTGTGCTGTGCACATCTTGTTGAACAAAATCTTGGCGAGATTGTCCTGCAGGATAACTTGTTACACGTTCTTCGGTTCTCCAATTGCGGTTTGCATCATTTACAAAGGTCGTAGAAGTAAATTCTTTGAATTCGTCACTTTGAGAGCTTAGAATTGAGACATCATGAGGATTAACACCTTGATCAATTAATGCTTGTACAAGCTTTTCAGCTTGGGCACGATTGCCAATAATTCCATACACTGCTTGATTAGCCATAAAAACCTCCTTTAATTTAAGACGCTCAAACTTCTAACGATTAAAATCGCGAGCATCGCCTCCTGCTGCTCGATTATCACTACGTACAACTTCCAGTTGGTTATCTACATTTTTGACACCATTAACAGCTTTAGCTTTTTTTCCAATTTCATTCTTTTCTCTATCGCTATTAACAGCTCCTCGTAATGTTACAACACCATTAACTGTGATAATTTTTGCATTTTTAGCATTTGTAGAAAGCGAATCATCATCCATTAACGCTTGGCGTATTCTTTGTGTCAATGCACGGTCTGCTTCAGTTTCACGCTGTTCACCTGGTGTCATTGTTTGGTTGCGATCACGCACATTGCGTCCTGTGTTATCTGCATTTGGCGCATTTGTGTGAGTATTTTCACAAGCAGTTAACATTAAGCACAAAGAAGACAAAATAAAAAGTTGCTTTTTCATTTTCTTACCCTCCCTTAGGTGTTTATATAATTCTTCTAATTGTCACTAAGACTTTTCAAGTACGCTCTTTTACCCGGCTATATACAACTCAAAAGCCTCTGACCATGTCAGTTCGGAGAATAAGAAAATCCACAAAAAAATCAAATAATTTATTTTCGTTTTCCCCTTTTAAGGCAGCAACAAACACATAAAAACCTTAAAAATGCAACTTTTTATTACACAAAAAACTCAACACAAACATATTACGTTTAAAACAAAACTATTTTCTTTTTAATCTATCTACTCATAAATGCCAAATCTATGCCACAGGTGGTGCATGGAAAAGTTTAGACTTAGCTTGAAAAGGAAGTGAGTTAGATTCCGGTATCACGCGACGTGTTTTAAAGAAAGCTTGCTTTCGCTTCACAGAAGTTTTTGGAGCTTCTAAAGTCGCTTGATAAAATAAAGTATAGAAGCTTCGTGAAGGTGTTGATGAGGTTTTAGATGTTCCAGTCGATGTAAAACTTTGGCTTTTAGGTATTTGACTAATACGCATACACATCCTCTCTTATTGGCTTATAGCCAATTTGAATTTCAGTGAATCCATTTTTTCTATCTATATATTTAAGATAGAAATACTTATAAACTCAAATCTTGAATTCGCTCTTACAGAGCGCACAAGACAGGCTCTAAGTACTTATAAGATACCCTAACTTCATCTTATCAAATTAAACTTATTTTTAAAACTTGTTTCATTTTTCCACTATGCACGAGAAGATATAAATTTTATTGATTTCATTTCTTTCTGTTGTGGAAAATCTTTTAAACCCCTAGAAAGTAGAGAAATCTTTATTTTAGCTGGAGATGCTCTCTTATGACGACTAGTTCTTTATATTCCATCTGCTCACGTTGGTTTCGACAAACATTTGTTCCTCTATTTTTGATTTTCGCTTGTCCTCCTACTGTTTTTCTTTTTTGGTATACAAATACAGCTTTAGATGGATCTTTAACTCAATTAGGTGAATTATTTGCTCAAAATGGAATTTGGACAACCATTAAGTCCATTTGGGCGCCCTATTTTTTCGGATCTTCGCTTGCTTGGAAGATTCTAGGTATCTTTGCGGCCACCGAACTGTTGTTAATGCGTATTCTGCCGGGCAAAACATATAAGGGCCCCATTACACCTGCAGGAAATATTCCCATTTACAAAGCCAATGGACCTTTAGCCTATGGCGTGACTTTATTTCTTTTTTATTTAGGAGCCTATCACTTTCAGTTGTTCTCTCCCACTATTCTGTATGATCATTTTGCCGAGCTTTTAGGAGCACTCAACATTTTTAGCTTATTTTTCTGTTTATTCCTTTTATTAAAAGGCTATTGGTTTCCCTCTAGCACAGATGCGGGAGGCTCAGGTAATCTTATCTTTGATTACTACTGGGGAACAGAATTATATCCACGCATTCTAGGCTGGGATGTAAAAATGTTTACAAATTGTCGCTTCGGGATGATGAGCTGGCCTTTATTGCTGATTTCTTTTGCAGCTAAACAACAAGCCCTCTACGGTTTTGTCAGTGATTCCATGTTGGTCGCGATTGCTTTACAGTTCATCTACATCACCAAATTTTTCTTTTGGGAAACAGGTTACTTAGGATCGCTTGATATTATGCATGATCGTGCAGGTTATTATATTTGCTGGGGCATCCTTGTGTGGCTTCCAGGCATTTATACCTCTCCAACTTTTTATTTGGTCAATCATCCTAATCAGTTAGGAACTCTTTGGACTTCTTTGATATTTGTTGTAGGAGCGACTTGCATTTTGACAAATTACTGGGCCGATCGCCAACGTCAATTGGTGCGGTCAAGCCAAGGCAATTGTAAAGTATGGGGCAAAAAACCTCTTGTCACGGTGGCTCGTTATACCACTACAAAAGGTGAACATAAGCAAAATCTTTTACTTGCTTCTGGTTGGTGGGGAATTTCTCGACACTTTCATTATATTCCTGAAATTCTCGGTGCTTTTTTCTGGAGCATGCCCGCTTTATTCACAAATTTTATGCCTTATTTCTATGTCGTTTTTTTAACAGTACTCTTGGCAGAACGCGCCTTTCGCGATGATCGTCGTTGTGCTTATAAATATGGCGAAGATTGGGATCATTATTGTAAGCAAGTGCCTTACAAAATCATTCCCTATGTGATTTAAGAGTATTTTGGATGTTGAGATGAACGTATGTGTGTTCATCTCATTTTTCTTCTCTGTGCTCTCTGTGTACTCTGTGGTTAAATAATAAATAACCACAGAGAACCCAGAGAAAGCAACCATTATCCTTTTTGGATCTTCTCTAATCTTTGTTTGGCTTCATGCTCATAGCGAGAACTGCGCAAAGCCCAGCCTAATTCACAAGTAGGTATCAGAGCAGCTAAAGCAATCAATTGACGTTGTTTAAAAAATGCCAATGCCACAATCGCAACTATTTGCACCAAACTTCCTAAAATGTGCCATTGATTAATCTGCTTTAACTTTTTCCAGTCCTTCTTTTCCATATCAGCTACCAGAAGTAAATCTTGCTCTAATTTTTGGTCATCTTTGATTTTTTGATGTAGAGCCGCGGTCTTTGCATGATAGGCAATTAAGGAAACGCCTGGAACTAAGACAATGAGTGTGCCTAACTTATTGATTCCATATTCTAACGGCTTTAATCTTTGAGAAATAGCTTCTAACATCTCTACCTCCAAGGTTAAAGTGGACACGATAATCTTCAGCCTAACTTAATTAATTTAATTTAGCAACTGTTTTGCATTAATAAATTATTATTCATACAAAAGCTATTATTTTAAAATGATGAGATAATTTCTGTTTCTAAGATTGCCTTTTTCTATCTCTCTCGCTATAGTGGATCCAACTCATTTCTTGTTAACCTTTAACAATAGTTAGCTTATGTCTACTGATGAAAGTAAAATTTCTCCCATGATGGTCCAATGGCATGCTTGTAAACAAACGGCACGCGATGCCATTCTTCTTTTTCGCCTAGGCGATTTCTATGAAGCGTTTTATGAAGATGCCCATTTACTTTCCAAAGAATTAGATTTAACGCTGACAAAACGACAAGACATTCCCATGAGTGGATTTCCTTTCCATTCAAGTGAAATCTATATCGATAAACTGGTGGCTAAAGGTTACCGTGTCGCAATAGCCGAACAATTGGAAGATCCCCGCAAAACAAAGGGATTAGTGAAAAGAGAAATTGTACGTGTCGTTACACCCGGAACGCTTATTAATTCGCACTTGTTATCCGAAAAAACGCATAACTTTTTTGCTTCTGTCACACAAGTAGGTCAAGTTTTAGGTCTTGCTTTTCTGGATTTAACAACTGGCGAATTTTGGGTCAGCGAATTTACGGAAGAGCGTGATTTGATTAATGAAATTTATCGCTTACACCCTGCTGAATTTTTAACATCTGAAAAATTTAAATCTAAGCATGCTGAACTATTTGAAGAAATTCGCCAGTCTTATACTTTTTTAGTGAACACGCAAGACAATTGGCATTTTGAACACCAAGTGACGTATGATTTTTTAACACAACATTTCAAAGTGTATAATTTAGATGGATTTGGATTACAAGGAATGGTCGCTGCCATCAATGCCGCCGGAGCCCTTTTACGTTATTTGCAAGATGCCCTCTGCCTTCCTATCCACCACATTCAAGAGATTCGCGCTTATACAACCACTCATTTTATGGCGTTGGATCGCATGACACAACGCAACTTAGAGCTTACGGCTTCTCTTCAAGATGGAAGTCGCAAAAATACGTTACTCGATGTGTTAGATCATACGCAAACACCCATGGGAGCCCGTTTAATTCATCAATGGATCAAACAACCGCTTTTATCTATTCAAAATATTCGTCAACGTCATGAAGCCATTCAGTCTTTCTTAAATCATGAAAAAATCTTGGATGCTTTACGACAACAATTGACTCAAGTAAAAGACATCGAACGTCTCATGATGAAAATCAGTGCAGGTTATGCCATGCCACGCGACTTAGTTGCTTTGCACCACTCATTTGCTCCGCTTGGATCTTTAAAAGCTTTACTTTCTTCTCTTACAGCTTCTTTAGTTCAAACAGAAGTGCATCAGCTAGACCCTTTACCTGACATGAATCACCGCATTGCGCAAGCTTTGGTGGATGAGCCTCCTTTGCGGTTAGGAGAAGGCAAAATTTTTCGCGATGGCTATCACAAAGAATTAGATGAATTACGTGAAATTAGCCGCGACAGCAAAGCATGGATCGCCCGTTACCAAATTCAACTGCGTGAAGAAACAGGAATTAAAACCTTAAAAGTAGGTTTTAACAAAATGTTTGGGTATTACATAGAAGTAAGCCGGGGTCAGACGGATCGCATGCCGGACACTTTTCTACGCCGTCAAACACTTGTTAATGCGGAGCGTTATATTTCACCTGCTTTAAAAGATTATGAAAGTAAAGTATTGACTGCCGAAGAACGCATTCAAGCCATTGAAAGTGAACTTTTTCAACTCTTGCGCGAAGAAATTGCTCAATATGCAAAAACTGTCATGCGCATCGCACAAGCCCTTGCTCGTTTGGATTGCCTGAGCACACTAGCCTACGTGGCTAGACAATATGACTATTGTTGTCCCACAATGGATGAAGATCAGGTGATTCATATTGAGGAAGGACGTCATCCTGTGATTGAACAAGCTTGTAAACGAGAAAAATTTATCTCGAATGACACTTACCTAGATGATCAAGAACAGCGCTTGCTGTTAATTACAGGCCCTAATATGGCAGGAAAATCCACTTATTTACGCCAAGTCGCTTTGATTGTCATGATGGCGCAAATAGGCTCTTTTGTTCCTGCTAAAAAAGCACGCTTAGGAATTGTCGACAAAGTATTTACGCGCATCGGAGCCAGCGATGATCTCTCCAGAGGCCAATCGACTTTCATGGTCGAAATGACAGAAACAGCCAATATTTTAAATAACGTTACCTCTCGTTCGCTTGTGATCTTAGATGAAATTGGACGTGGAACAAGTACTTACGATGGCATTTCCATTGCTTGGTCTGTCGCTGAATATCTTCTCACTACAGAACAACGCATGGCTAAAACATTATTTGCAACTCATTATTGGGAGCTTACTAAACTCGAAGAAAGAATTCCCGGCGCCGTCAATTATAACGTCGCTGTCCATGAGGCAGAAGACCGTATCACCTTCTTACGCAAAATTGTCAAAGGGGGAACAGATAAAAGTTATGGCATCCACGTAGCACGCCTGGCAGGGCTTCCTCAAGCAGTCATTCAGCGCTCAAAAGAGATTCTGGAGCACTTGGAAGAAAATGCTAATCGTAAAAGTGCTTTTGAACCCTCTAAAATCAAACGCCCTTCGTTTACACGCGTTAAAATTCCCCATACAGATTTTCAACTCTCTCTATTTGAGCATTTCAGTTAGTCGCCAAAAGTTTAACGCAGAGATGCAAGAGGCGCAGGAAACGCGAAGAAAGATAAGGCAGATAAGCTTTTATAATCATTTTTTGCCTTTCTTCGCGTTTCCTGCGCCTCTTGCATCTCTGCGTTAAACTTTTGGCGACAATCTGAATAATTACAAGTCACTCATCCAACATACAACGCAATCCACTTATAATTAACATATTAAATAAATAAATATTTGTTTTTTTATCTTAACACCTATCAATTTATCTTATTAATTTTGTACACCAATGAAATAAATCCCATAAACTTGGTAGACAAATAAATCGTTGTGCGCATCTTAGAAGATAGCGCAGCCCACGCTTAAAATAAGAAACTAGGCTGCGATTA
>JASBUW010000054.1 GCA_030147755.1 Parachlamydiaceae bacterium | reverse complement strand
ACGAAAGGAGGGGATCTGAACGGTTACAAATCTCTCTCATGTTATTTTTGTAACGGCCTACCCGAGATTCATCTACCATTTCTTATACGAGAAAATTGTGAAAGATGCTAAGACTTTTAAGCCACTGAAACTCCCACATCTTTGAGGTGAGTCATAGAAGAGGTTATCTCTAAAATTGTCTTTTTATTATTTTGATAATCTTCATCCGTATGACAATTAAATACACAATTCAATCTTTCTAGATTTAATCCTTTTAAAATTTTTGAATAATGACTAGCATGAACACCTTCTATTTTTAACACTTTAATAGTAGTAGTTGATTTAACAAATATTGCATCTAATAAATTGTTTGCATTCACAATTCCATTTATTCTTATTTTTTCTAGTTTTAAATTATCAACAAATTGTAAAACAGTAATTGTAGATTCTAATAAACCAAGTGATAATTTGGTAGATTTAGCTAATGTTGTTAAATTTACTTCTTCATTAACTATGCAATCACGCAGTGATAATTTTCTAAGGCTATTGAATTCTAAAACATTTTTTAAAGCGCTAGTTTTAACTGCACATAATTTTAACGTTTTAATAGGTGAATTTTTTAAGCTTTCAAAATGAGCGGGATTTTCAATAAAATCATTGCTATTATAGGAAGAAAGAGAGAGTTCTTCCAGAAGAGAAAAATCCCTTAACTCGCTGAGGATTATTGTAGGATCTCCGACAGCGTCAAAGTCTATTTTGGTAAATGTAAAGGATCTTAGTGTAGATTTAAGAACGCTTATCCTTCTAAATTCTTCGTCCCAACTCACGTCATCTATAGTGACATGTTCTAAAGGAAAATCCTCAAATGCTTCTATTTCCTCAAAAACAAAATAACGCATAGTAATACTTTTGAGTTTTGCAGAAAGACCTGATAAAGCCGCTTTAGAGCCAACTTCAATCCGCAAACCACCTATATTAAGTTCTTCCAAATCTTTAAGGGGATTGAGGAGAGGAAGGTCGGCTCCTTGAATTGTCAAGTCATCATATTCATCAAGTTGATTACTAATATCTAAGTATTTAAGTTTTAAAAATAGCTCTCCTATTGCTTGTACTCCAGCTCTTGAAAGGATATTTCTACGTACATTAAGATAGGTGAGATTTATCAAACCTGCTAGAGCCCTTATATCACGATTATTTAGATGATTATCCGGAAGACTTAAGCTAGTAACGGTATCAGGTGAGGTCAAATATAGAGAAGGTGGAAGTGCGGCGGGTTCTTTTACATTTTTCTTTAATTGCAGAAAGTCTCTATCTCCAATAGTATCCGGATCCCAACCACCTGCAAAATCATACTTATCTTTATCGAGCCTTTGACTATAGTAGAGTGTTTTAATGGGATTGTCTTTAAAATTCCGTAATAGTCTATATTGATCACTACTGCATGGAAACTTTAACTCTTCAATTTGGCCATGGAATGATTGTATATTTTTTATAGCGTTTACATATTTAACAAGTATATTTTTATCGTTTTTTTCTCTATAAAAAGGTTGTTTCGCTATGGTTAAATCAAATAATTGTCGTGTAGAATAAACAACTAATTTTTTATTTATTGTGCTTCTTTTAAACATGTCTAACGATTTAATAAAACCGTCTAAACTTTTAATATTATATCTACGTGTATTTTCAAAATATCTTTTTATTATATAGGGTTGTACATATCTCCAATATTGGCTATTAAGTTTTTGATTGGCGCAACTTAAATGTACTTGCTCTTTCAAATTTAAATAAGAGAATAAGGTTATTATTGCGTCTTTAGGAAGCTCAGCTCCTAAGCCGATCTGCAGATCTTCTGTCTCTTGTTCTACCTTTTGACGTTCAGTAGGTCTAGGATTATCATCACCAAAATCTAGATAATGTTTGTTACTACTTACTCCTGAAAACATAATTTTTCCTTATTTATGATTTAATTTTAAAAATAAAATAAAGTATACATCAACTGAATTGTTTATGTATATATCAAATAAAAATTATACCCTCTTTTGATAGTGCATTTTGACAATCTTTAAATCCTTAATATCTTGCCGCTTGCGATTCTGCGCTTCTTGTTCCTCTTGATGAAAGTACAAGATGCGCAGAATCGCAACTGGAGCTTCAGCAAAGCAAATACTTGAACATCTTATCCATATTTTTTGGTCTCTTCCTTAAGCATTTTTGCTATGTTAGCAAGAATTTTTTTCTCATTTGCAGACAACCCATCTTTAACGTTCTTAGCGCAATTGAAAATAATGTTAAATTATAGTACTTATTAATTCATAAAATGAAATGTGGCTCTTTTTGGCAACATGGTGGTTTTTACATGACTGTTACAAAAATTTATAAGGAATTAACATGATCCATTCAGAAAACTCACTTCATATCGATATTCCAGTACAACTAACAGATCTCCGAGTAGCTTTCAGCATTGCTAAACTGGCATTTGAAGGCGACCTACCAGCATCCATTTTTCATCTGCAACTCATTACGGATAACATCGCTAATTGGAAAGCTAAAGGCCAGGTTATAGCAGTCTTTCATTCACTTGCAGGTCACGTCACTTTGCACGACAAAGCTTATAATACTGACCGAAAAATAATGACGGGGAATCCCTACAAACAACTCCTTGCAGAATTGATAAAGAGTGGTGTACAAGTTGAGTTGTGCGGAGCAACAGCTGCAGCTAATAACTGGGTAAATGCAGATCTTCTTCCTGGAATCAAGGTTAACACAAATGCCATGGCTCGAATGTCACAACTTGTTCAAGAAGGATTTGTTCAAATTACAGAATGGGATTGAGAAATGAAGCCATGCATTTCCAGAATAAACTTCTTTCAAAACTTAAAGGCGATTAAACACAAAGACACAAAAACTCTAAGGCACGAAGAAATCAACAGGATGCCATTTATGATTCGTGAAACACCATCTTTTACATAAAGATGTGTGATTCATACACATCGTTTCAATTTTATGTGCAATTTCTTATAGTGCTCTTAAATCAAAAATTGGATTGAGAAATTGGATAATCAGCTTAAAATTAACAACCGATTGAAGTGGATTCAGTTATACGAGAAGACCCAAAATGCAGGCTTAGTATGCTTGCGATGCGGGATTTCTAGACCAACATTAAGAAAATGGCTTAAAAGATACAAAGAGCAAGGAGAACAAGGACTAAAAGCACATAGTCGAAAGCCTCGCTTTTCTCCTGCTCTAAAAGTCTTTGGAGACCTAGAAGAAAAAATCATCTCATTAAGAAAGGAGCGAAAGCTTGGAGCTAGGCGTATTCAAAACGAACTCATCAGATTATATTCCATAAATATTTCCCTAGCTACTATCCACAAAGTTCTTCATAGAAATGCTGTGAAGCCGCTTTCAAGGAAATTACCTTTTAGAAAAGCTGTAAAAAGATATCAAAAAGAAGTCCCTGGTGAGCGTATACAAATGGATGTTTGCAAAATCGCTCCAGGACTTTATCAGTACACCGCCATTGATGATTGTACAAGATATCGAGTATTAGCGCTTTATAATAGAAAGACAGCTGCTAATACAATCAAATTTCTCGAAAAAGGCATAGAAGAAATGCCATTTGCCATTCAGAGGATTCAAACAGATCGAGGCAAAGAATTTTTCGCTTATAAGGTTCAAGAACTGCTTATCGAATGGGCAATAAAATTTCGCCCTGTTAAACCAGCTAGCCCACATCTTAATGGAAAAGTAGAAAGATCTCAGCAAACAGATCTACAAGAGTTTTATTCCGTAGTAGATATTAAAGGTAGAGATCTTGAAGATCAGCTTCAGCAGAAGCAGAAGTGATCAATTTATTACGTAAAATGCCCTTAACAAAAGCTGAAATAACTCATGAATTAGGTTATAAACATATCTCCGGAAGGTTAAAAAAAGCTTTTCAAAACTTGCTTATGCAAGATGTTATTACCTATACCATACCAGATAAGCCCAGAAGTCGGTTACAAAAATATAGATTAGTAAAGGGGGCAGCCTACCTTTACTTACCATGTCCTCGCTCTATTATGAATTTTTCTAGAGTTAAAGATCGTCACAGATTAAGATTGTCTTATTAAGACGGAGTCTCTCAATGAATAGAAAAATCTTAACTCTAGCAATATGCAGCATGGCATTAGTCGGTTGTGGAAACTGTTCTAGCAAAGTCAGCCCAATCCCACTTGTATTTGAACGAGGTATAAAATCCATGGACGCACCGCATCGCCCTCAAGAGCCTAAACTTCCACTTCCTTACATAGAGGAACATGTTTCCTATGATAACCTAGAGGCTGAAGTAACTTTATCTGGGACCTTGACTTTACCCATCTCAGAAGGGCCTTTCCCAATCGTTGTATTGATTGCCGGATCAGGACCAATCGATCGGGATGAAACAGTATTTGGCCATAAACCATTCTTAGTATTAGCAGATTATTTGACTCGTCAAGGTATTGCTGTGCTTCGGTTCGATAAACGTGGATGTGGAAAATCAACAGGTAATTACGACAAAGCGACAACTCAAGACTTTTCTGATGACGTGCTGGCTGGTATTGCTTATATTAAATCACGAAAAGAAGTGAATGCAAATCAAATCGGTCTGATTGGCCATAGTGAAGGCGGAATTATTGCTCCTATGGTTGCAGTAAAATCAAAAGATGTGGCTTTCGTTGTGTTGATGGCAGGGACTGGTGTAAGTGGAGAAGAAATTCTATATGAGCAAAATGCATTGATCCGACGAGCGGCTGGAGAGACAGAATACACGATTAATCAATCTCGAAAATTCCAAGAACAAATGGTCGCGCTTGTGAAGGGAGAACTAGATCCACAAATCGTTGCTGAACAACTGCAAGAAATTGCCAAAAACTATGTAGCTACACTGCCGGAAACTCAAGAAAAAGTCACTCTTGAATCTTTAGAGTCACAAGCCGCTCGTGTAAAAACAAATGTCGAGTGGTTTCGCTATTATCTTACTTTGGATCCGTTTATCGCTTTGAAACAGATGCGAGTTCCAGCATTAGTTCTCAATGGTGAACTTGATTTACAAGTGTCTTCCAAACAAAACCTTCCTGTTATTTCTAAAGCACTAGAAGAATCAGGAAACAAAAATTTTACAATAATTGAACTGCCAAAGCTCAATCATTTTTTTCAGACATGTGAAATTGGATCTATCGCAGAATATGCAAAGATTGAAGAAACGCTTTCTCCGTCAGTTTTAAACTTGATTACTGAGTGGATCTTGGAAAGAGTGGTCCAAGATAAAGAAAATAGCGAGGACTAAAAAACAGCTTTTTGAAGTTGTTTGTGTATAATTGCAGAGAGAGCTATACTCAAAGAAAATTGTTCACAAAATTAGGGAGACCATTAATAAATTATGCGCATCACAGTAGAACTAAGCTTATATCCGTTAAGTGAAAATTACAAACCCCCGATCAAAGACTTTATTGCTCGATTAAAAAACTACGCAGAAATTGAAGTTGTCATTAATGCTACAAGTACTCAAATAGTGGGTGAGCATGCATATGTCTTTGATTTATTGAAGAAGGAAACTGCTTTAACATTTGCTTCTGGTCACAATGTTTTTGTTATGAAAATACTTGGCTTTGAAAGAGATATTGAACGAAAAAGAGAATAATTAAGAAACAAGTCACTCATAGGATTCTGATGGATAATCTACCAAATGCGCAAATCATCGGCTTAGTCGAAGAACGGTGTCACCATCCCGGACCTTTTGAAGAATTTACGGCTCGACTTCTCGATCTGCAAGTGATTCGACAAACATATGACGTGGTTGGCGATGAGCTATTTTTTTATTCAGCAGATCAATTGTTATTACAATTACCTGCAACTGATGTGAAAGGCTATAGTCGCTCTTTCCCTTTTGTGGTTGGAGAAAAGTTCAATCAACGTATGTTGGAAAAAGCTCTCGAAGATTTCGATTCAGGGAAGCTCTCAGTGGTCGAATTTCACAAGCAACTCGCTTTGGCAGGAATAGTCTATGTAAGTGTTCATATCCCAGCTCGAAAAATCTATTATTTAAGCCAAGATGGTCAGTCCTATTTAGAACTTTTTTAATTGCGAAAATCTAGCTATTCATCGAGAAAAGAGAGAGTATAAGTTCAGTTTATGCACAAACTGAACGATTACAAGAGAGAAGAGATCACTTAAAGCAATGGCATAACTTATCATTTAAGCTGCGGTGTGCAGCAGGCACAAGGTATAGGTTCACTATATACATAGATTGTTTGTCATTTGTGCGGTAGCACTCTAACTGCATTAGCCCAGACCGAGCGCGTTTAGCGTTCGTTCTGGGAAAAAAGCCATTTCATGAGCACTGCGGTTAGCAGTGCAACTATGCACAGTCCGTGTAGCACTGCTAACCGCAGTGCAATATATTGTGCGTTAAATCCCAGAACGAGCGCTAATCGCGCTCGGTCTGGGCTAATGCAGTTAGAGTGCTACCGCACAAATGGCAAACAGTCTATGTACACAGTGAACCTATACGGCACAAGAGGCAGACTTTCATGTCTGACCTCTTGCACGCCAAAATTATTTTTTCACTTCTTGATCATCTTAGTCAGATTTTTTATGTTTCAAGACACATTTTAGAATTTCGCTAGTCCGTAGTCCGATCATCATCGCTGCTGCTGCTGTGTTGATATCGGGAATCACCGGACAAATGGAGTTATCCGCTACAAAAACGTTCTTTGTGCCATAAACACGCGTGTCGCCATCTACCACACCTCCAGCGTACAGGGGAGCCATTTTACAGTGCGATGTAAAGTGGTGTACATCCAGTGAAAGATTGCTGTTATTTTTCACATACGCTTCAACCACTGCGTCATCATAACCAGAAAGGATGACGGGGATAATAGGGTCGGTTATAAGGGGTAGATAGTAAGGGAAGTCAATGACGGCTAGGTGATCTAGCATACTGCGAATATAGAACTTGACGGCATTCTTCATATTCTCTAAGTCTATAGGATTTTGATAAAAGCCATCATCCGCTGCAGCTAATTGAAATGAGTTGTCACTTTGGATTGTCACACTACCCTCACTCACTGGGTTCAATAGCTCAAATCCCATGGCAATTACTGGAAATGGTATCCGTGTGTTAGCCGGTATGTATTCGAACAAAATCTGTAGCATGCGTGGGTCGCTTGCACTACCGCCCACTACTGGCAAATAGACATTATGAATTGTAAATGCATAGGGTGCTCCCGGAGGTATACCATTAGTATGTGGATTTGCTAATAACGTGATGAAGATGAGCGGATGGTTTTGAAGATGTTTTCCTACGTTCTCATTGATGAAAACGGGCTTGATCCCTGCATTTTTGAGCGCCTCCGACGGACCTATGCCTGAAAGCTGTAGCAATTTGCTACTGTTGATACCACCCGCCAAAACAACACCTTTCCGCGCTCGTGCTTCGAAAATTTGACCATCCTGTACATATCTTACTTTTTTGGCATTTCCATGCTTGTCAAATATGATTTTCACGGCTACTGCATCGAAGAGCACTTGCAGTTTGTGCCCGTTAACTCCTCGACCGTCTGAGGTCATCACCGTGTTATTTAAAAATGCTGTTGCGCTACTCACTCGTTGGGTACCTGTAGGGTCAATAAACCACTGAGCACGAGGGTCTATGCAATTTTCTACACTCGGATCATTATAGTCCACCACAGTGGGAATTCCAGGAAATGCTGCTTGTGACGCAGGCAATAGGACGTTTGATGTGACTTGCGATACTGTAGGCGTTTGTAGCACATTGACAGCACCGTTGTTTCCGCGTGCCCCTGGTATGATTGTCAATCCTTGGTAGTTTTCAAGAGCGTTGAAGGTTGCCAGAATATTTTCCAGACTCCAATTGCTGCTGCCGGAAACTGCTTCCCAACGCGAATACACGGCATTCGAGCCACGCCCATAGTACAAGCCGTTAATCGATGAACCACCACCCAACCCCATTCCTGTTGTCCAATCGCTTGTTCGTCCATTAAGCCCTGGCATGGGTAGAGTTTGATTCCATCCTGGCCAAAAATACTGGGGTTTTCCTGTCCCAGCCAATAGAAATGCTGGGAGACCCACAGCCTGTATGGCTGGATCATTTATTAAATTTGGTCCCCCTTCTATTCCTAACACTGAAAAGAGACCATTTTCTGATAGCTGGTTCATCAATACGCAGCCCGCCGCTCCACCACCAATGACTATGATATCTGCTTCTAATTTGTCGCCCGATTTTTTGCATTGATAAGGCTGATGAGGACTGTGATGACCGCCAAAAAGACTGACTGTAGCAGTTAATAAAGCGAGAGTAATAAATTTAATTTTCATAGAGGTTTCCTTTGTAAGACGCATCACTATCAAAAATAAAAATTTTGTTGTCAAGTTTTTGAGTTACAGGTTTTCAGATACGTTTTGAGGTGTTTTGATTAGAAATATAGGGACGCAAAGTGAGAAAGGAATATCGCCTTGAATGGAAAAATAATTCATGTAAGTTGCAAATAATTATTTGGTAGAAAAACAAATTTAGGTTCTCGGAGCCTTTTTGTTTAGTGAAAATTTATTTTAATATAGTTGTTTGTAGCTTGCATTATTTATTGTATTTTAGATTAAATACAACGATAATATTGATAAATTAAAAACCGATGAATATTAAATAGTTGCTGCTTGTTAGTTTTTATGGTTGATTTAATAGAAGGAATTTTTTATAATCAAAGCTTTTATGAGATATTTAAGGTGTAATTATGAATATTTTGCTTTCTACTCAATCATGGATAAGTTTTTCTGCCCAATCTATTCAAACACATATTGAGAATTCATTCCTTTTTAAACACAAAAAAATAACAGCTATTGTGGCCCTTATTCTCACGAGTTTGGTCACTTGTTATTTGATCTACCACCATTATCTTTTAAAAGGCAAGAAAGTAGTAGTTCTAGGTGATAACCAGCAAATACTTGAGAGTAAGTTATCCGATTTCTTAAGTGTACAGGAAGCGAATTTTCAACGTTTTTCATCCAGTTTGATGGCTTTACAAAATATTATAGAGCAATATAAACAGATTCAAAAAGAGTGGAATGATTTAACAGATTATACAGAGGAAGAGTTAGATCAATTATTAGACAATCTTAATCTCAACTTAGGTAGAAAAGAATTTAACAATACAGAAGCTCTTTATCTTGATCTTAAAACACAACTCCAGCTTAATCATCAACGTTTCAAAGGTGCATGTGAAAACCAGCAGAGCTTCCAAGACCTGCAAAAGCAATTTGATGTTAAAGAACAAGAATTTCAATTATTAAAATCACAAATGGAAAGTCATCAAAAACAACAAAAAAATCTTATTCAAAACGTACGTGACCAGAAACAGAAATTTATTGATGTTAAATATCAACGAGAAAAACAAGTAATTCAAGATCGAAAAACTCAAGTTGAGCAGAATATCATTGAAAATGTAGTGAAAGGATTACAACAGCAAGAGCAAGATTTTTCAGATAGTCTAGTTAATTTAACGCAAGTTATTAATGAATATGCTTTACGTTCTCCTCAACCTTTAAACTTATTTGCTACAAAAGAAGCGTTAGACAACTTGTGTCAAACTCTTCAACAAGACATCATTGTTACTAAAAAATATGTTCACGAAATTGAGTTAAAAAAAATAAAAATCAATACCAACTTAGATATTTACCAAAATCAACACCATCAAAACTTGCAAAATTTAAAAAATCGTTTGAAACTTAAAATAGATGAATTTGAGCAACTAAAAATAAAAGCATCATTGCAAGAAAAACAACAAAATGATTTGTTAGAACGTTTATTTGAGCGAAAAAAAGAAATAATTGGTCAAGAATATATGCAATCTATGCGAAAACATGATCAAGATAGGCAACAATTATTACAAAAGACAAAAGAAGACCTTGATGCAATGGCGCGCCAATCAAAGGAAGAATATGCAGAATTGGCCAAACGTTATAAGTGGGAGCCTGAATGACACGTCTACCATTTTCAATTTTTAAATAAGTTCCAAAATTTCTTCCCACCATTCTCTTGGTATTTGATGCATTCTTCTATTCAAAGCACTTTTACTCAAATTTTTAAGAATATATCTGTGTTCGATAAGAAATTCTCTAACAGTTTCAATATTGTCATAAAAAACCTCATCCCAAATTGAACGTCAACCTCTATAGAAGCATGGCTGGTTGCGGAAGTAATGAATGTACTGTTGTCCCAACATCAGCTAAGGGACAGTGGAGACGAGTGATATCAGGATGATGATAGAAGGCATTTGTCTGAGGGCCAAGCTCAAAAGTTAAGGGATCTTCAGTATGAAGAAAGACTTTTTTTCCTCTTGCGATTGCAAATCCAAGCTCCAGATGGGTCCCATGCCCTCCTGGAAGAAGAACAACAACAAAATCAGCTTCCGAAATGCCATTTAGTTCGAGTGATGCCACTTCTTGCAGACGTTCTTTGCTAACCGACTTTACGCTACCATGCAGAGTCCAGTCATATGAAATTTCATGATCCCAATTTTTTAGAGCATCTCTTACTATGCGATGGGCTGTCATTCTTGACAATGATGTAGCGATATAGAATTTCATCAATTTTTTTGGGTGTATGATAAAAAAACTAATTTATCAAATACCTTTAATTTTGACCAATCAAAAATTCTGAAATCGTCCCCCCGCTTCCAATTGCAAGTGCAATTATATTTCAGTCAATTTAAAATATATTTTTTTATCATCAGATGAAACAATCATATTGAACGTTTTGCCATAAAAAGGATTAAAGCCAATCTTAGTGGATGCTTTCACAATGCATTCAGTAACCATCGAATGGATAATGCTGTCTAATTCTAAATTGATTAATGTGGTAGGTGTGAACCATGAGATAACGAGCCCATTATCAACCGACAAATAATTTGATATATCTGTATATATGCCCTCTGCATTTTGCATGCATAAAAACGAAGCCGAGCATGTTCCTACTTTTTCACCTTGTACGTTGTATATCGCTGCTCTTCCTGCTAAATATTTAGAAGACATAGTTGAACTATCAACTAAAACATTAGATGTAGGTATTTCAATAAAACTTTTTATAAAATCTTCTGTATATAAATAATACGACAACTTTTTATGCTTTGTGCATATTTTCCTCCTCGCTGCATCAACTCCTTCAGTGTTAGTATTTGCATAATCAAAAGATTGTGGACAATGATCGCTATATATACAAAATGGTGTAGAGATGAGCAAAAACAGAAAAAAAACACTTCGATATGCATTTTGTAAAACTAACATCATTTTCTCCTTCGATTTTGAAGTTGTTTGTGTATAAAGCCTCTATAGTTAAATTTTCATTCGTTTTCAATATCTTTATGCAAGAGTTAGGATGCATTTTAAAAATTGAAGCAAGCTTTCAAGCATTGTCCCGTGAGCGAATCTTTATGTGCAGCCACTTCTTGAGGTGTTCCTGTGACAACAATTTCACCACCGGCAATTCCACCGCCCGGACCAAAATCTATAATGGTATCTGCTTGGCAAATCGCCTCTAAATGATGCTCAATGACGACTACCGTATTTCCTTTGGATACCAGTTTTCTCAAGATATTAAGCAGTTTTTCCACTTCCTGTGGATGTAAGCCCGTGGTGGGTTCATCCAATAAATACAAGGTGGATTCTTTTCCGGATTTGGATAACTCCGCTGCTAATTTGATGCGTTGCGCTTCTCCTCCTGACAATGTCGAAGTGGATTGTCCTAAAGTTAAATAGTCCAACCCAACCTGCTTCATTAAATCCAAAAGCGCAAAAATAGGCGGATGCTCACTAAATAGGGGAATGGCATCGCTGACAGTCATGTCTAAAATATCCGCAATGTGATGTCCTTGAAATTTTATGGATAACAGTTCTTCACTGAATCGCATCCCATTGCAGACAGGGCATTCCATCTCAACATCGGGCATAAAAGCCATGTCAATCGCCACTACACCCGCTCCGTTACAGTTTTCACAGCGTTCATCGGATATATTGAAAGAAAACTTATCCGCACCAAAGCCCCAAGCTTTTGCTTTCGGCAAAGAAGCAAACAAATCTCGAATCAAGTCAAAAAGTTTGGTGTAGGTTGCCACGTTGGAGCGCGATGATTGCGTGTTGCGTATCGTGACTTGATCCACGGTGACTACTCGATTAAAATGATTTAACCCCTGGACCGAAGCATACTTTCCCGGCTCTGCACTTGCCTGATTAAAATGTTGTCTTGCCACTTTATCTAAGATGCCAAATAAAAAAGTGGATTTTCCTGAACCGGACACGCCTGTCATCACCACGAACTGGTTAACAGGAATACTCACGTCAATATCTTTCAGGTTATGCTCACTAGCACCACGAATAGTCAGCATCTTATTTTTATGAAGGCAACGAGAGGTTGGCTCGGCAGTTGTTTTCTTTGCCAAATATTTGCCGGTCATCGATGTCGCGCATGCCATGACTTCAGCAGGTGTGCCGGCAACTACAATTTCACCCCCTTTACGGCCTCCACCAGGTCCTATATCTAGGATGTGATCCACATGCTTGATGACATCTAAGTCATGCTCTATGATTAAAACAGTGTTACCCGCTTCTTGTATCATGCGTAGTGTTTTTAATAATTTTGCTGTGTCATGAGGATGTAAACCAGTGGTTGGCTCATCTAAAACGTACAAAACTCCTGTAAGTCCACTGCCGAGTATAGCAGCTAATCTCAATCTTTGTGATTCTCCTGCAGATAACGAAGGAAGTTTGCGATCCAAAGTGAGATAGTCTAAACCTACCTCTATTAAATTGGATGTGCGTTCTTTCAATGCATGCGAAAGAGTAGCAAGAACTGGTAATTCATGCGCTGAAACGTGCCGATCTAATGCATCTATCCATTTGAGTAGCTCGCGTAGATTAAGCTCAGCCGCATCCATAATCGTTTTTCCATTGATTTTGACTCCTCTTCCTATTTTTCCTAAACGTGTATTGTGACACTCCAGACACGGCTCATGGACGATGTATTTCTGGATAGCATTAGGAAGCTTGTTAGGATTGCTCTTATAACGGCTCAATAAATAGGGGACAAGACCTTCAAATTTTCCTTCACTTACCTTTTTAGGTTCTTTGATATGTTTGTAGGCTTTAACAAAATCTGGGAAAGTTACTCCGTAGAGTAAAAAGTTTCTTTGTTCCTTGGTGTAATTGCGTATGGGTATTGTGGTGTCAAAAGGAAATTGATAATGCTTGCTAGCTGCTTGAATGATGCCCTCATAATATTTTGCAACCGCCTCATCCCAAAAATTGACTCCACCATTTCTAATCGATTTGTCTTCATTAAGTAAATGGGGGATATCGACACCAATGATGGCACCCACTCCTTTACAAGCTTCACATGCTCCAGCTATTGCATTGAATGAAAAGTGGGCCATCTTCAATTTCTCTAACTGCTGGCCACAATTTGGACAATCAAAATAGCTTTTTGTTTTCTTTTTTGAAGAATTCACTTTCTCTTCTTCTACCTCAATAATTGTCAGTTTGCTTTTGTCTTGTAGAGGTTGTTTGACGGTTTTACCACAGCCAGCACAAGGCTGGTGTCCAATAGAAGCAAATAAATTTCTTAGAATGGTGAGAATACCTGTTTTTGTACCGACAGTAGAACGAGGATTGAAATCTGTCACTCGCTGAGAAATACCAATTGAAGGAGATAATCCCATGATATGATCAACCTTTGCTTTTGATAGATGATCCGTCGTCATGCCAAGTGATTCTAGAAACTGCCTCAGGCATTCTTTCTGTAAGACCTCGACTGCAATAGAAGATTTGCCTGATCCTGAAGGGCCAGTGAGTGCAATTAATTTGCCTTTAGGAATCTCAAAGCAAATATTTTTTAAATTATTTTCTCTAGCGCCATGCACGATAATTTTGGTGAGATCGCCAGCAGGCAAATCGCATTTAGAAGTGCAAATAAAATGTTTAAGCATAAATATTCTTAAAATCCTTCTTTTAACCATTGAATTTCTAATGCCATTTGAGCCCTTGCATATCTCAGCATATTGAGGCGGATCGCTTTATTGGGAAGATCGCCTAGATTCTCTAGGCGTTCTTCAATTTTCTTGTATTCTTCGTAGGTCTTCTCGGTTTTTTCCAAGCGTTCCTGAAGCAATCGAGAGATCTCCGCTCGATCTGTGACAAAAAAGAGTTTGAGAAGAAACTCATTGCGTTGAGTTTCCGATCCAGTCGGACTTTCAAGCCAAGCCTTAAATTCCGTTTGTCCTGCTTCTGTAAGTGAAAAGACCTCTTTCTTTTTCTTTCCTACATAGGCGATTTTGGAGAGCACTTTTCCTTCCTTAGCCAAAACTTTCAACATCGGATAGATCGTGGAGTCAGACTCGCGCCAGAAATAAACGGTTGACCTGCTCATCAGAGATTTAATTTCGTATCCTGTATGGGGTCCCTCAAGGAGAACCCCCAAAATTGCATATCTTGTTTTATTGAGTGATTTCATAAAAATACCTAGTTTATGGGTATTTTATCATCATGAAGATTTTTTGTATACACGAATTAATTTTTGAGTTGGTGTAAAATGGCGAAAAGCAGCACAATTTCAAGTCTTTGGTTAGGACAATATGGACCTAATAGACCTTATGGACTCTCGAGGAATTCTTTATGAACACTCTCATTCAAGCTCATGGTTCTTATCGAAAGCTTAAAACGTTTCAGCTTGCTCGTCTTATTTATGATTTGACAGCACGTTTTTGTGAAAAGTTCGTCAGTCCGTATAGCCGTACTCGAGATCAAATGGTGCAAGCCGCACGTTCAGGTGTTCAAAATATTGCTGAAGGAAGTAAAGCCTCTGCTACTTCTAAGAAAACCGAAATTAAATTAACAAACGTAGCTCGTGCAAGTTTAGAAGAGTTACTTTTAGACTATGAAGATTTTTTGCGTCAAAATCGGTTTCAATTGTGGGTTATTGACGATGTGCGGCGAAATGAAATCATCAAACACCGTTTTCAGACAGCTGATGAGTTAGTGCTTTGGGCTAAAGAGCATCACCAGAGAACAGGTACGCCGATCGCTGAAATCGCAGCTAATGCCATTCTCGCGCTAATTACTGTGACTTGCATACTTCTTAAACGTCAAATCGATGCTCAGGCTAAAGCCTTTCAAACCGAAGGTGGATTTACAGAACGCCTTTACAAAGAACGCAGCAAAGCGTGCGGATATTAGGATTGTCCATGTCTATTAGGTCCATAAAGTCAATTAGGTCCATATTGTCCATATCTGCAAAAATAGATGCTAGGAGACAATTACAATGACATTTACTCCTGAAGATATGGAAGCATTTTTTGATGGATTGATCCCTCTGCAAATTGAACAAGCCAATATTGCGGGTGCAGTGGTTGCCATTGTGAAAGATGGTGCATTGGTTTTTGCAAAAGGCTATGGGTACGCCGACGTGGCAAATAAAACGCGGATTTCTCCTGAAACGACTCTTTTTCGTCCTGGATCCATTTCAAAATTGTTCACTTGGACAGCAGTGATGCAACAGGTGGAGCAAGGTAAATTAGACTTAGATCGCGATGTGAATGACTACCTTGATTTTAAGATTCCGCCAGCTTTTGACAAACCTATTACTTTGCGTGACATCATGACGCATCGAACAGGTTTTGAAGAAACACTAAAAGATCTGTTTGTAGGCTCTGTAGAGGAGTTGCATCCTCTCTCTCAATATTTGCAATCACACATGCCTTCCAGAATTTTTCCGCCAGGAACGACACCAGCTTATTCTAATTATGCGGCAACTATGGCGGCGTATCTTGTGGAACGTGTTTCTGGCCAAAATTTTAATGATTATGTCGAAGAGCACATTTTCAAACCGCTTGATATGCACCATGCGACATTTCGTCAGCCGCTTCCGGACGCTCTTAAAACAGCAATGTCTAATGGATACATAATAAGTTCTGGTGATTCGAAGGCATTTGAATTGATTCAGGTAGCTCCTGTTGGTTCTCTCTCAGCATCTGCAGTGGATATGACGCATTTCATGATCATGCATTTACAAAATGGGCGGTACGGAAACGCGCAAGTCCTAAAGCCGGAAACAGCCGTACAAATGCATGCCAGGCAAGAAGGATGGCCCAAAGAAATGAATGCGATGTGTTTAGGATTTTATGAACAGTCGCAAAACGGATATCGCATCATTGGACATGAAGGACACACTATTTTATTTCACAGTAAGCTCTTCTTGAACTTGGATGTCAATACTGGACTCTTTATCTCTTACAATAGCGCTGGTCAATCTAAGCTGGATCCATGTGCCATTTTAGTCGATCAATTTATGGATCGGTATTTTCCGGACATTTCATCACAGGAAATTGAACAGCCGGCTGCGTTTCAAAATATACAGAACGTCATCGGGACTTATGCCCCCAGTCGTCGTTGTGAAACAACTTCCTTGGCGGTATCCACACTGTTTCTAGAAAAAAAAGTAACAGCCAATGTGGAAGACAATACCATTTCGATGGCAGGTTTAAATGGATTGAACCAACAACCACTTCGTTTTCGAGAAATTGCACCGATGGTATTTCGTGAGGTGGATGGGAAAGCTAAAATTGCGTTTGTCAACGATGCCAGTGGACGTCGCGTTGCACATATCGATCGTGATATCTATTATCCGTCCGTCGTATTTCAGCAAGTACATAACACGCTCGATAAACAGAGTTTTAACTACTTCATTCTTGGATTTAGCTTGTCCGTGATCGTATTGACGCTATTGGCTTGGCCTCTTGCCGCCATAATTCGCAAACATTACACCAAGCCGATCGAGTTGGAACCGCGTGCGAAACGACTACGCATAGGGGTGCATCTGGTTTGCCTAAATATAGTGGTTTACATTGTAGGATTGCTGGCTTTTGTCAGTACGCTCAGTGATGTTTCAGTATTATCAGAGCGAAGTGATCTCTGGCTGCGTATGTTGCAAGTAATAGGTTTAGTAGCTGGGCTGGGCTCTTTGGTAGTGATTTATAACAGCATCAGATGCTGGACCGATAAACAACGGTGGTTGTGGAGTAAAATTTGGAGTATACTTCAGGCTTTTGCCTGTATGGGATTTTTCTGGTTTATCTCTCATTGGAACTTGTTGAATTTTCATTTAAAATATTAAAATAAAAGGCAGCTGATCATTCGACCAGCTGCCACTTCGATGCTAGACTAGTTCTCGTTCTGCAAACGTCTTCATTGCCTTTGCCAAGAAAGATGCAAGTTCTGGATGAATAGGATCCAATTGTTTTCTAAATTCGGGATGCTCTTCATAAAGCTCTGCTAATGAGATGTATACTTTTTTTGTCGCATGGTTGAATTGCTGCATAAAAGTATGATGTTTTTTTATGAGTTGTTGAACTGGACCAGAAGTAGGCAATAATCTCTTTTCCATACAGTCGGCAATTTTTCCATAGATTTCATTCGCTATTTTTGCAATTTGCTTTCTTCGAAACTCATCGATTTCAATTCCAGGATTTTTCAAGCTGTTTAACAAAACCTCTTCTGCTTGGAAATACGACTCATGGCCTTTGCCTTTGGTGAGAAGGCTAAATCCACTGAAAAATTCTCTATCTTTCATTTTTTTCTTACCTTTTAAATGTTTGATTGTCCTATCGATGGTTTCAATCAGCTGCTCAATTTTCTCTTTCTCTCTGCTTAAAGCCTTTTTGTGCGCATGCAAAGCGGCAAGTTGATTGAAATCACTTTGTCCAAGCACTTGACTAATCTGCTTAATCGAAAAACCAAGCTCTTTAAAGAACAAGATTTGTTGTAATTGCAAAAGTTCATTTTCTTCATAATAACGATACCCATTAGATCCATAATAAGCAGGTTTTAGAAGACCAACCTCTTCATAAAAATGCAAGGTGCGGATTGTTAAGCCAGAAAGTTCGCTTAATTTTTTAACTGTATAAACCATCGATTCCTCATCATTTAGTATCCCTGTGATATAGATGATGCCTCCATTATACACAATAACGTATACGTTAGGGTCAAGCGTTGGTTTTTGATGATATAAATCGGCGATTAAGAGGGACTGTTTCTTAAATTTCTAGTGTAATTCGGATGACCATTGTATGATTACTTGCATAAAGAACAAATTCAGGCGGTTTATCAACTAAATGATGATTGAAAAAATGAAGCTCTTCGGTTTACTTGAGGAATGCTTTCCAGGTATTAAGGCCAATATCATTCGTTGTGAGGGGCTTGGATTTCCCTGGGCAAGCCTTCCATTTCTTAAGTTGGTCAATGGCGAAGTTGTTTCACACGTAGGATTTTTAGAATATCCCTTGATTATTCAAGGTCGACAGTACAAAGTGGGAGCTCTTCATGCTATCTGTACTCAAGAGGCACATCGCAACCAAGGCTTAGCATCAGAGTTAATTCAAGAAGCTTTAGAATGGGCCAAAGGGCGATATGCCTTTGTGGTGTTATTCACCGAAATTCCGCAATTTTATCGGCAATTATCTTTTCATCCTATTCAGGAATATCGCTTTCATTTGCGCTGCCAACATCCGAAAGGATCTCGTCACTTGACACCTGTTATTTCTCCAAAAGATCATTCTTTATTTGTTCAACTCTTTAAAACACGAGCACCTTTATCTAATCAGATGTGGGTGAAAGATGAGGGGACTATCGCCTCTTTCAACACGCTTTTTGCGACTTATCCGGTTTATTGGTCGCTTTACTATAGTTCTTCTTTCAATGGCTTTCTGTCCTATCTAGTGGAAGATAGAACACTGCATTTATTTGATGTGATTGCTGACAAAATTCCTTCTCTTGATTTGATTCTTGACCATTTGCCGACTCCGATTGAGGATATCTATTTTTATTTTTCACCTGATCGCTTAACAGATCAGGCTGTGCCCCAACCTTACCTTTATGACAAAGGGCATTTCATGGTTCATGGACATTTACCTACCGATCAGCCTTTTATGATTTCACCCTTGAGTAGATGTTAAATCGAAAATAGATGGATCAATTCATCTGTTTTGGTATGCTTGTTCGTAGCGTAATGGAGAGGTGACGAAATTCGCCATCCGCTATCTCTACAACTTTTTAGGAGGATGACTTTATGAAACGTATGTGCTTATTTTTATTTGGTCTTTTATCACTAGCTCCGCTGCTTACATATGCGCAGCCTTCATCCGTAGATGATGTGGGTAGCGTTGCTGAAGAGCAGAGTGCTCTTGTGGCTTCTTATTTAAAAGATCTGGAAGAGTTAGGGTATTGCGTCATTCCACACGTATTATCTACTTCAGAAGCGGAACTATTATATCAGCGCGTCTGGCATGAATTTATAGAAAAAGCGTGGCCCAATTGCAGAATGGACGATAGAAGTAATTGGAAAGAAGCATTCCCCATGCATAACAAAATGGGAATTTTTGCAGGACCTGCGGGTCAGACGCAAGTGATGTGGGACTTAAGGCAAGATCAGCGCATTGTGGATGTTTTTGCGCAGATATGGAATACAAATGAGCTTATTGTCAGCATGGACGGATTATCCTTCATGTGCCCACCTGAAATAAGAGAAGGTAATATTGAGCCATGGCCTCATGTGGACCAAGCGGTTTTACGACGGCTAGACAACGTGGCGCATAGCAATAATCCACCCATTGGATTTGTCAGCGAGTCGCTATTGAAAACTCAACCGTACACGATTCAAGGACAATTTTTGTTTGAAGATTCTTTTGATGGCGATGGGGGATTTTACTGTATCCCAAAATCGCATCTCAGGTTCACGGAATTTGCTCCCCAGCTAGAAATCATCACTGCAGAAACAACCCCTCAGGGTGGTGAAAGAAGGAAATCACGCAACAAATTTTTGAAAGAGTTTTTTGGTAATAATACAGATGAAGCGGGAAATCCTTACTATAAGAAACATGTAACAGCGCCTCGTGGTTCTCTTATTTTATGGGACTCACGTACTGTTCACTGGAACCAACACCCAAGTAAAGATAGACCGTACAGCCCTAATCCCAAAGTAAGAATGGTGGGTTATCTCTGTTATGTACCAAAGGCTAGAATGACAGATGCAGGTAGAATGCTTAGAAAAGAAGCATTTGAAAAAGGTGTCTCTACCGGTCATAATCCCACTTATCCTGAATTGAAATATACTAAAGACCACATCTATCCAGAATTTGAGCAATATCTTGAAGATGCAAGCTATACTCAGCCTAAAATCAATTTGACTCCCTTAGGTGAATCAGTATTAGGCCTATAATCATTCCTGAAATATACACAAGTCAATTCAAAACTTGTGTATATCTTCATGATTTCTTCGTTATTAAAATAAAGAAGTTGTGTTTTTATTGTTAATATTTAAAATAAATTATAATAACTATTTTGTATTAAATTAATTTGATTTATAATAATATAAAATATTTGTATGCAAACAACTTCAAAACTTATTTTTAAAAATAGCTATAATTTAGGAGATCTTCATGTTTTCTGTAAGTCAACGTACGACATTAGAGGTTCAACAGGGGTCTTTAAAACTCGAAGATCTCCAGCTGTGGCAGACTGTCACTGCCCAGGGCAAGAAATGGGAAATTAAGAGTAAGTCGGAACAGCCAAATGCGGAAGGATCACTTATAGCAGAGGGAAAAGACCTTCAACAACTTTTTAAAGATGCAGCTGCCGAACGGCTCAATTTTGATAATCGATACCAAGACTTAGGTAATATTCGCGAGTTTAAGCTCTTCGCTAAAAGCTTGCCCAAAAATGAAATGGATTCCCAAGAGATTGAAAAAAGTACAGTTGATGGATTGTCGCGCAGCATTAACGACGTGTTCCATGAAGCAATTGAAATTAGGACTGAAGATTCCTCAAAAGATACATTTATCACCCCCTCTAGTTCGCAGTTAAATTCAATAAATATTCTTTTTTCTCCGGAGACCCTCCATGTAGAAGAGTCATTATTGAAAGAAATTGAATCTGTACTTTCGAAAAATAAATTCGATATGAAAAAAACGCCTATTTCTGCAATTACATTACTTTCAAAGCCTACAGATCGTAATCGAGTGATGAGGTTAGAGCTAAAAAACACCGATGAGCGTGTTATTTTTAAAGAATCTAATCCCATGACAGAAACGGGCAAAGCTATAAGTAGTGAAGACATTGATGAGAATGCTTTAAAGGAGGCTTTAAACCGACTTTCTAAAGATTGGGCTGGATTGGAATTTGCTAGTGGTTTGCAAAAGGAGATTCCACTCTGCCCTCAATTTTATGGCGGAAGTAAAGAACATCGTTTCATCCTCCAGCAAGATTTGGGAAAAAAACAAGTAGCCTTCGCTGATCATTTACTTAAAGGAACCGCTTTAGAAGCATCGGAATCGCTTAATCGATATATGACGTGCTTAGGAAACCTTCATGGTCTTGCATCTGCAAATGTCAATCATTATCGTGAAATTTTACAGACAATCAATCCAGAAGCTCAGATAACTTCTGCAAAAGATCTCGAGAAAGAGTCCTTAGAGAATATAAATAGTGTTTTAGCTGCTTTAAAATTAAATCCATTGAAAGATCCCGAACGTTTAGAAAAAGAAATTGAGGAAATCGTTAAGTCGATGCATACCTCTGAAGGTCATTTCATCACTGTCACGCATGGTGATCCATGTCCAGATAATACATTTGATTACCCTGAAAAACTTCTTTTAATCGATTTTGAATGGGGAGCTGTTGAAAGTAGTCTTTTAGATGCAACCTATCCAAGAATGAGCATGCCATCAGCAGGAATATGCGCAGCTCAATTTCCAGAAGAGTTATTAAGTGTCGCTGAAACTACTTACCGAGAGGAGCTTAAAAAACATATTCCAGCAGCAGCGGATGATCGTATTTATTTTAAAGAATATGCGCAAGCCTGCGCTATGCACATACTTACAAGAAACATGGCATATCTTCCTCGTGTTATTGATCAAGAAGACACTTCCTGGGGCGGCGTTTCGGTAAGGGGTAGAATTCTAACTCATTTGCAGACATTTGTTGATGTCTCACAAAAATATGATGTTTTACCTGAACTTAGATCTATAACAATTTCCATTCTAGAGGACGTAAAAGAAAAATGGAAAGATGCGCGTCCATTGGATCTGTACCCCGCATTTACTAACTCACCTTACGCAAACTGAAGTTTGGACAATTGTAGCTAATCGCGGCAGCGATCAAAAGTGGGAAGCCCCGCGTGAAGCGAAAGGCCGGTTAGGCCTGTAGCGGAACGTGGGGTTA